>JAKAPG010000091.1 GCA_021823085.1 Thermoplasmata archaeon
CGAGGACTCGATCCACCGCGGCCCGGCGCAGACGATCCCGGCCGCCCGGTCGGGGATCTACGGCGCGATGGTGCTCGGCGATCGCCTCCTGCTCGAGCCGATGCAGAAGGTCACGGTCAACGTCCCCCAGGAGATTCTCGCGGGTGCGACGCGTGAGCTCCAGCGCCGGCGCGGCGAAATCCTCGACATGACGAGCGTTGGCGACCTGCAGACGATCGTCGCGAAGGTCCCGGTCGCCGAGATGTTCGGCTTCGCGAGCGACATCCGCAGTGCGACGGCGGGCAAGGTCCTCTGGGCCACGGAGTCCATGGGCTTCGAGCCGATTCCCGCCGAGCTCCAGCCGAAGGTCGTCGCCGAAGTGAGGCAGCGCCGCGGGCTAAAGCCCGAGCCGTACGACGCGGCGTACTACTCAGGCTGAGCGACCTCCGCGGGGGCCTCTTGTTTCGTCGGTGGGGCGGTCGATGCCGCGTCATTCCGTACTCCGGGATACGTGGGTGATTGGACCAAAGCTACGTGGTCCGTAGTAGGTTGTAGCCGGTAGAGCCGAAGCGCCGCGCCGGTGCGGCGGTGGCCATCGCCCCTTGCCGCTGCGCCGGCCCGGACAGCGAATCCCATGCTGAGGTTTCTTGTTTCGCCGGTGGGGCCGTCGATCCAGCGGCTCTACCTACTACGGAATACGTAGGTAATCGGGTCAGAGCAGCATGGACCGTAGTCGGGTGCCGCCGGCGGAGCCGAAGCGCCGTGCCTACGCGGCGGCTGCGGTCGCCCTTCGCCGATGCGACAGCTCGGAGAGCTGATCGAGTGTGTGCTGCCGGGGCCGCGGTCCCTCGGCAGAACGCGAACGTATCGGCCACGCACCCTCCCGGTCGAGGAGCCAGCGCTTGCGCCACAGACCCAGTCCGTAGCCCGTGATCGCACCACCGACCCCTACGACCCTGTGGCAGGGGACGATCACGGGGATCGGATTCCGGCGCATGGCACCCCCCACGGCGCGAGCGGATCCCGCCCGGCCGGCCCTTCGGGCGAGCTCTCCGTAGGTGATTGTGTGTCCGGCGGGGACCTTCCCCAGTTCCCGCCAGACCCTCCGGTCGAACTCGCTCGACGTCTCGGGATCCACTTCCACATCGAACGCATCGCGCCGGCGCTGAAAGTACTCTCGGAGTTGCTGGGGTGGGGTACCCGCCGGGAACGGTGGCTTGCGGCGGAGCGCGCCCGGAGGAAGCCCCGTCTGAGCGATCCCGTTCTCCAGAAGGTCGACGATGCGTACGGTGGGGCCCTGGAAGACGATCCGAAACGTCCCGATCGGGGTCGGAACGTCCGAGTACTCGAGGGGCTCGGGCATCGTGGACAGACGAAGGCGCGGGGGCTTATCTGGATTCTCCGGGGGACGGTGAAACGCCCGTGGATCGCGGGCCGGTCGAACGGGCGCTGCGGTGCCCGCCTAGGTCGGAAGCATTCCCTGATGCGTGATCCGGACCTCGACCGCCCCTTCCGGTTGAGCGCGATGCTTGACGAGCACGATCCGCCGGTGGTCTCCCATGCCTCGCTCGAACCGAAGGATCGTCTTCGCGGCGTGGTTCAGGAACGAACCGCCGAGCGGCTCGATCGTGTTCTCCCGACGGCTCTGGTAGACCTGGTTGGTAAGTAGGACCGGGAGGTCGTGCGCGCGGGCTGCGTGGGCGAGGTCCCCGATCTGCTCGGCGAGCGCGCGGCGGGTCTCGTCCTCGTCGTCCTCCGTCCGCGCGAGCCGGTAATAATGCGTCGCGGAGTCGAGGACGATCAGTCCGATCGGCCTCCGAGCGTCGGCGGCGAGGATCGCGGCGCGATGGACCGCCGTCCGCTGCGACTCGAGGTCCGGCGGGCGGACGACGAGCAGGCGCTCCAGCGCGCCCGGCGCAAGGTCCGCAGCCGCGCTCGCGAGGCGGTGCGGACTGAGGCCCTCGGTGTCGATGTAGAGCACCCACTTCCCCTCGGAGAGGGATCGGACGGCGAGCGCGAGGCAGAAGACGGTCTTACCGGTCCCCCCTTCCCCGTAGATCTCGGTGAGCGAGTCGGTCTCGAGGCCACCGCCGAGCAGCCGATCGAGCGTCGGAATGCCCGTGGGCCAGCGCCCCTCCGTCATGGGCGCGAGTCACGGCGCGCGGTGCCTTAACGGCCCCGAGAAAGCCCCTTCAGCGCGCCTTCAGGGTCTTCTTGACGTTCGGGTGCTCCTTCGTGAAGATCTTCCCCCCGCAGTTGTCGCAGCGGACCCCGAAGAGGTTCGCGTCTGAGGGGAGGGCTTCCCCGCACCGAATGCAGCGGAACATAGGGAACGATCAGCCGGGGCCGCTCCCTTAAGACTTGCCGGTCGCGGCGGCCGCCTCGACGCGTGCGATCGGAGGGGGAGGTGTGTAGAGATAGGCGCCGCTCGCGTAGCGGGTGTGGCAGCGGCGGCACTCGTAGACGCCGCTCGCGACGCGCGAGAGCGTGACGGTCGAGCAGTGCGGACAGGCCGCCGCCCGGCCGCGGGCGCGATCGATATCGAGGACGCGACGGCGGATCCGGATCCCGTAGCGGGAGCCCATCCAGCCGGTGTTGCCCACCTTCTTCGTCCGCTTGCTCATCCCGACCCACCCTTCCGGGCGACCGCCCGCAGGCGGTCGCCGTGGCGGAACGCCCTCTCCACGAGGTCCTTAACGTCATCGGGACTGAACGCCCCGATCAGCCCCTTCTGCATGGCCACGATCCGATTGGCTTCGTCGGTCGCGATCGTGAGACGGCCCTGCGCCGCCTGCTCCTCCTCCACGGAGGGGTCGACGACGATCGCGTCGCCGAGCCGGGCGAACGTGCACTCCACCGGGAAGTGATTGACCTCGAGGGAGGTATCGGCCTCGGCGATGCCGAAGCGCTTGTTCGGAAGCGTCGCGTGGGTCAGCGCGCCCAGAGCGGCGAGCATGCCCGTATCGATCAAGTTGCCCGCGTGATCGAGGACGTGGATATCGGTGTAGCAGACCCAGGACTTCTCGCCCGGGGTCACGCAGAGCTTCGTCAGATCGATCGTCTCGGCCGCGCGGATGGCACGGTCGATGACGCGCGACACCTCGATCGCTCGCGGATGGGGCGGGCCGGGCTCGAACATCGGGCTCGACAGCGGTACGAGCTCGGCGTTGGTCGTCAGGACCCCCGCGTTCGGGGTATCGGGGAACGGCTTACCGGGCTCGAGCTTGATGCCGCAGAGGACAGTGGTATCGCCGATGTGGGCGAGGGCCGAACCGTCGGCCGTCTCCACGAATCCCGGCTCGATCGACACCGGGCGGTACTGGTCGATGCCCCGCCCGTCCATGCGCTGCCCTTTCGCTGCGAGGTCGAGCAGATGGGTCGTGAGGATCTCGGCGCTGACCTCGTCGCTCATGCCGCACCCCCACCGCTGGCGTAGCGGTCCCGCAACGCCTGCTTCATCTTCTCGTAGATGGCACGGCAGCCCGTCACGCCCAGGTCGAGGGCCTTTGCAAGCTCCTCGCGGGTCATGTGGCCCTCCATCTGGAGGAGGACGAGGCGGCCGGACTGGGGGACGAGGGCCATCGGGAGGTCGGCCTCGCCGTAGTTGTCCTCCTCCTTCTTGAGGTCGAGGGCGATCGCACCGCCGACCTTGCCGACCGCAACGGCCGGCAGTAGATCCACCATCGGGATCCCGGCGTCCGCCAGCGCGACGGAGGCCGCCACGACCCCGGCGCACCGGGTCCCCGCGTTCGCCTGAAGAACCTCGATGTAGATGTCGATGCTCGTGCGCGGGAACTCCTCCGCGAAGATCACCGACTCGAACGCCTCGCTGATGACCTTGCTGATCTCCTGGGAGCGGCGGTCGAGGCCGGGCCGCTTCCGCTCGTCGACGCTGAACGCCGCCATGTTGTAGCGGCACTGGACGATCGCCTTGTTGTTCTGCTGCAGGTGGCGTGGGTGTACTTCGCGCGGTCCGTAGACCGCGGCCATCACCTTGTTCGCGCCCCACTCGACGAACGCCGAACCATCGGCCCCGTGAAGGGCTCCGGCGACGATGCGGATGGACCGCAGCTCCTCCAGATGTCGGCCGTCGATCCGGAGCCCCTCGGGGCTCAACAGGACCGGGACCTCTTTCGCTCCTACGCTTCCCATCTTCTGTTCTCCTTGGAATGTGATTGAGCGCTCCTCAGTGTTCGTCGGCCGGGGGTTCCGTCTCCTCCGGATCTCCGGGCACCGGGTCCGCCCGGTCGAGGCTCGGGCGCGAGGGGTTCGGCGGCAAGCGGACCTTCTCGGTCGGCGCCGCTCGGGGCGATGAGCGCAACAGCTCCTGGACCCTCTCGGTAAGGCCCGAACGGTGACCCGTGCCCTCGATCATCTCGAGGGCCTTGCGGACCTGAACGATCGCCTCGGGTGTTCCGTCGATCCAGATGCGGCCGTTCTGGCCGACCGCGACACGCGCGCCGGTGATCTGGGTGATCGATTCGATCATCGAGCCCTTCCGCCCGATCACGCGGGGGATCTTCGCGGGCGAGACCGTGACGATCGTGCCTCCCTCGAGCCGACCCAGCCCTTCGCCGACCATCGTGACGCCGATGCGTCCCGTGGGGTCGAGGTTCTCGACTCGCACCACTACGGCGTCGCCAATCCGTAGGTAGCGGTCGGTCTCTCCGATCTCGATCTTCCACGGGGTACCGGTCATGTGGAGCGGTGCCCAGCGAGGGGCGCCGATGTCGAGGAGCCAGAACGTTCCTTGGACGTCGGCGACGTAGCCGATGATCGTGTCGTCGGGCTTCGGGATATATCGGCCCGAGAGCGGCGTGACCTGAACGAACGGCGGGCGCTCCTGGACGAAACCGAGGACGCTCGCGTAGACCTTGCCGGAGGTCCGGTAGGTGCCGGTCCCAGGGCGGAGCCCGTGGGTCGGGAGCTCTTCTCCCGGTAGAACTAGTATCCGTTCCCGAGCGGAATGCGAGGGAGAGCCCCCGCGGCCGCCAGAGGGGCGGCCGGGTCGATTTCCATGAGCCATTGGGTTTGCTGCACCGCGGCGCGCGACCCGGGGGCGCTATTTAACAAGCGCGGTCTCGGCGGTGCCTTTCGTGCGCGCGTTGAGCTTCTCGTACAGTTCCGTCTGGACTCCGGCCGGAATCTCAAGGATCGCGCTCCACGACCCGTCGGAGAGCCACACCTCTTCGGACATCTTGCCCATTCCCTTCAGCTCGCCGATCACACGGGGATAGTGCTGGGCCGGGACCTTGATCTTGACCCGGACGACGTCAAAGCGGATCGGTAGGATCGGGCGGAGCTTTGCGAGGACCTCCTGGACCTGGGCGTCGACCGAGCGGAACGGGTCGACGTGGTACTTCACCTCGGTCATCGCCGAGTCGATCCGGGTCGCCGGATGGGGAGCCCCGGTCTGCGGGTTCATCGCGTTGCGCGCGATCGTCGCGACGATCTGCCGGCGCTTCAACTCCTGAAGCTGGTGACGCTGGTCCGTCGTGACTTGGACCTCGCCCTTCTGGATGATCTCCCGGGCGATCGTGACGAGGTCGCGGGTGTGGAACGTCTTCTCGAGGAACTCTTCGCTGACCTTGTCGCCCTTCTTCGCGTCCTTAAAGACCTGGTCGAGGGCGAGCTTGTCCGCGAGGTCGATCTCCTTGCCGTCCTTGATCTGCTGGACCGCCTCGGGATCGACGAGAACCTCGAAGCGCGAGCCGTGCGTCTCCCAGCGGGCGATCACCGCATCGTCGACCTTGACCATCGTCGCGCCGCGTGGGTCCGGGCCTACGAGCGGCCCTTTGCCGAAGAACCTCCCGCGGGCGGGAGGCGAGCGACGTACTTCTGGACTTCGGCGGCCTCCCGGCGTCGAGTTCCCTCGCTCCGGTCGACGGTCAGCACCTCGACCTGGGAGAGGGTCACGCCTTCGTCCAGCGCCGTCCGCAGCCCTTCGAGCGCGAGCAGGATCGCCTCGTCCTGGTCGAGCCCGGGTTTGTACTTGTCTTCAAAGAGCTCGACCACCGCGTTGCGGTTCCCACCGGTGCTCGCCGCCTTGAAGCTCGTCAGGGACCCGCTCGGCTCCGTCTCGAAGAGGTGAACGCCGCTGTCGTCGTAGCCTCCGACAAGCAGCGCCGTCCCGAACGGCCGCACGCCTCCATACTGGGTGTACTGCTGCTTGTAGTCGCAGATCTTCCGGACGAGGAGCTCGACGCCGATCCGCTCCGCGTAGGTGACGCGGTGAATCTGGGCTTGGAGACGCGCGTAGTCGACGAGCACCCGTGCATCGGCGACCAATCCGGCGGTTGCGCACGCGATTCCTTCGTCGATCGGATGAGTTTTCTCGAGGCTCGCCGGCTCGGCGAGCTTGGGGTTCGGGATCCGCCGGTCCGCGATGAGAACGACGCCGTTCGCGTAGACGACCCCGGCGGTGGTGGCACCGCGCCGTACTGCCTCGCGCGCGTACTCAACCTGGAACAGTCGTCCGTCGGGCGAGAAGACCGTGATGGCCCGGTCGTACGCCATCTGGCCGGGTTGCATCTCCATCGAGGCTACCTCGCGGCGAGCCACCGAGCCTCCCCTTATAAGCGCCACCGGACCGATAACGCGGGCGACAGTCGCTGTACCCGGCTCAGCGGCCCCGAAACGGTAAGACGTGCGAACGCCCAGCTCCTCCCGATGGATCCGGGGGTGCCGGCCCGCAACTCGGGACCGAGCGGCCGACGACTTGCGAACGCGCGGTCGAGCTACCTTCGGTCCGCCGCGGACCAGGCCATCGA
>JAKAPG010000092.1 GCA_021823085.1 Thermoplasmata archaeon
CTGGCTGAGCATCGGGGTAGTGTTCGGCGCCCTTTTCGCGCTGGCCCAGGCGGCGACCCTTCTTTCGAGGGCGACGACCGCCGATGGTGCGGTGGTCCTCTACCTCGGATCGGCCGCCGCCACGCTCGCCGTCGTCCTCCTCGCCGTTCGTCTTGAGCGGCGATCCCTTCGAGACTACGGATTCGTCCTCCGGGGTTCGGTGGCCACGACGCTCGTCGTGTCGACCGTGCTCGTGGTTATTTTCGTCGTCGTGGAGGTCTATCCCGGCTTCCTTATCGGTTTCGGACGCCTTCCCGAACCGACCGCCCTCGCGTTCGGCTTTCTCCTGTTCTCCGCCCCACTGGTCGCTCTCGGTCAGGAAGCCGCGTTCCGGGGCTACATCTTTCGCAAGCTCACCCGACTCGTACCGCTATCGTGGGCCATGGGGGCCTCGTCGGCGCTGTTCGCGCTGATGACCACGAACCTCACGACCGTGGCCTCCCTCGGGGAAGTCAGCGCCGGCGAGTACCTCTTCGGAACGACGATCGCCAACGCGGTGCTCGGGCTGGTCCTGGCCCTTTACTACTACAAGCTCCGCTGGGGCCTGTTGGGGCCAGTGACGGCCCGTACCGGGCTGATCTGGGCCTCCACCCTCCTGCCCGTAGCCGCCAACTATGCGAACTGGGAGGCCGCGTTCGCAGCCCTCTTCTTCGCCTACGGGGTCCTCTTCGTGTTCGTCGCCCTCGCGCTTCGCGAACCTCGGATCCAGGCGCGCCACTACCTCGGGCAACCGATCGGTCCCCGGCGCCTACGATATCGGGCGCGGGTCCAGAACCGACGACAGGTGCGAGACGGCATCCTCGCGGTGGGGATGATCGCCCTCGTCGGCGTCGGTTCTACCCAGGTCGTGCCGGTGGTCCTCGGCACGCCATCCCCGTTCCTGGCGATCGCGTCCGGCAGCATGGTGCCCACACTTCACCGCGGTGATCTCGTGGTCATCGAGCGCGTCGATCCCAGCACGATCACGGTCGGCACGATCATCGCGTTCCATGTGAGTTGCCTTCCGGCACCGACCGTCCATCGGGTCTATCGCATCCTCTACACCGGCGGCGCCGAGTACTTCGAGACAAAGGGGGATCACAACCCGGCTCCCGACCCGTGCCACGCGTCGGCGGCCGACGTGATCGGCAAAGTGGTGGCGTCCGTTCCCTACGCCGGCTTCTTCGTCCTGGACCCACTGTTGACCGCCGGTCTCGTCGCATGTATCGTGGCCGTCGGGCTGCTCGTCCGGCCGAAGCCCCGATCGCACCGGCGGTAGCCGGCCGAGCGGGGGGCGGACCCCGCGGATGCGGTTCGGCGACGCGCACGGGTGGGACGGCACGACCGACGGGGGTGAACTCCGCCCCGGGCGAACCTTGGTCCGCCTTTCCTCGCGGCATCCCTTGCTCGCGGTCGACGACATGGCGATACTGGATCCAGGACCATTCTTGCAATTGGTACTGTCGATTCCGGGGATTGATACCTTAGAATCCAAGGATTGGTGCGTCCCATTTCCCGGTGTGGTACTGGCGGGATTATGAATCGAAACCTAGTCCTATGCCGTGGGCTAAGGGCCCAAAGGAGACGAAATGGTGAAGAGAAGTCTATTGACGATTGGCGTGATCGTGGCGGTCGTCGGAATGAGCGGGGTCGGCTTTGCGTCGTTCGCGACCAGCGCCTTCTTGAACGGCAGCGCGACCGCGGGGACGCTCGGGCCGCTCACGTGGAGCAACCTCGGCACCCCGACGATGTCGAACAGCTACGTCACCTGCTCGGTTTCGACCTCCCAGACGCACAACGCTTCCGACACGCTGGTGGTCACCGTGGGCAACCTCGCCCCGGGCGACTACTGCATGTTTACGGGCACCCTGAGCAACGCGGGGAGCATCCCGGCGAACGTCTATTCCGAGGTCACCTGCTACTCGCAGTCGGGATCGGGCTGCACCGTGACGAGCCTGTACGACAACTTCGCCCCGGCGCCCGGTGCCGGTGAGAGCTACGGCGTCACGTACGGCCCGATCACCGTGACCAACGGCGCCCCGCTCGCCTACTCCGGTGAGGTCCAACTCACGTCGGGGATCGGGAACGCCTACCAGGGATCGGTCTGCACGTTCACGGTGACGTTCACCGCGACCGCAGGCAGCTAAGGGCAGGGAGAAGACCCGTACAGCGACGGCAACCCCTTCCCCTCGCGGGGGGAATCCCCTCGCGAGGGGGTTGAGATGCCGTCGGGAACCGCACCACCATGCTCCAGATTCCGCGACTGACCGGCGTCGTAGCCGTCATCGTGGTCCTCGCCACCGTGGGCGTCGGGTACGCCGCGTTCTCGACCGCTGCGTATCTCCAGGGATCCTCGAGCGCCGGGACGCTGGGCCCCCTGGTCTGGGGAAACGGGCCGACCTCGACCGGGTACGCGGTCAATGATGTCTGCAGCGCCGTGGTCGGAACGACCACCTCCACCGGCGACACGCTCATTGTGGCCGCCGGCGAACTCCTGCCGGGGGACTATTGCACGTACGGGGACACCCTTACCCTGGACGGAGGTTCCCTTCCGGCGACGTTGACCGCGGAGGTAACGACCGCTACGGGCGGCCTGTGCCCCGTGCTTCACTACGCGGATAGCTTCTTCACCTACTCGATCGCCATCGGTTCGGGAGGCCAGACCGGGAACACCTGGCATCAGCTGGAGCCGGGACACTCGATGAACTGGGCGGGGACCGTCTCGCTGCCCTCGACGGTCGGGAACTCCTACCAGGGGCTCAGCTGCTCGTTCACGGTGACGTTGGTCGGGACCGTGGGCACGTAGGGCGGCGGGACGAGCTCGGGTTCGGCTGGGACCGGGACCCGAGCGCGGCTCGTGGTCGACCCCCGACTACGCGCTGCGGAACCCGCTCGCCTTCCGGCCGCCGGTCCGTGAGATGCGCGGCGGGCGAACCCTTTCGGACCGGGCTACGCCTTCCGCGACGCGTCCTTCACCAATCGGTCGATCTCGGAGTGCAGTTGGCCGAGGACCGCCAATAGGTCGACCGAGCCGCCGCTCGCGACCTGCCGTGCCGCTTCCTGGATCCGCCGGAGGGCCCATAGGCGGTCCTCCGGTCGCAAGGCCGCGTGCTGGACGCGATCGAGCTCGCGGCGCAGAGCGGCGCTCGCGAGCTCCAGCCCGACGGTGCGAGGGTTGGGAACATACCGTCCGGGACTCGGGCGGCCGGTCGATGGTCCCACTGCGGTTTCGGGTCGTGGCGGCGCGCCCGCCTTCGCCCTTGCCGGAGCGGAGGTCGCTTTTTCGGTGGGTCCGGTTACGGACGAGGTCCGGGGCGTGGGGTATCGGTAGAGGTAGGTCGCGCTGCCATCGCTCACCAAGAACTCTACGCCGTTCGAGTCTCCCGGACGATGGACCGGTCGGAGGATGGGGCGGCCCAACGTATCCGCCACGGTAACGAGATCCTCCCAGCGCTCGACCGGTATGTTCAACGACGTCGGGGGCCGAGCCAAGGTATGGGCGATCATCTCTCGTTGCGGTTCGATCAGGACCTCAAGGCTCGGCAGCGCGGGCGGACCCAACGAGCGCCGAGCACGCCGGTACGTCAGGACCGCAGTGACAAGGGCCCCGACGGCGACGATCAACCCCGCGACGGCGAGGTCCCAGGGTACGGGCGCGACCGGGTCGCCCGGGACCGTGAGGGTGCCCGTTTGGCGTGCGGAGGCTCCCACCGGGATGATCAACGGGCCGGCGAAGGTCAGATTGAGGAACGGGACGAGGGAGATCGGAGAGGCCACGCCGTCGAACCCGATGCTGCCCGAGACGCTGGCCACGAGGGTCACCGTGAACTCCGTTGCCGTGTAGTTCAGCTGGTGGTCGAGCGTCGTGACGAGCGATTCCATGCTGGACACGTTGATGTCGAACGCGTCCCGGAATCCGGCCGACCCGCCGGTGACCGAGGACTCCGAGTGGTACTGCTCGACGAGGACCTTCGACCATGCGGGCGTGACGAGAGTGGCCGAGAAGTCGTCGGTAAGATGCGTGGATGTGCCGCTCCCGACGTTGACGGAGGTGAAGACCGATACGTTGATCCACGAGGTGATGGCGGTGAAGAGCGTGAAGTTCCCCCCGGTCACATTCGTCGCATTGAACAGTTCGTTCGGCCCGAGCGCCGCGGTGTACGCGTACGCTCCGCTCCCCAGGTAGCCGCTGGTCGAGGCCGGGGAGGCGCCCGAGCTGGACCGGGCCGCGGATAGGTCAAGGCCGACAGCGTAGGCAGCCCACACCGTCCCGAGGACCAGGAGGACGATAACGGCGGGAAGCGCCCAGCTCGGGACCTTCATGGTGTCCCTTGCTCCCTCCTTCCCGAGGCGGGCCGCAGATCCCGCTCCGACATCCGGCCCCGGCCGGCCCGGGTGGGCGGCGAACCGGAATATGCGGGTCGGCACGTTGGGCGGGAATCCTTCACTCCGGGACGAGAGGGCGGCGGTCCTGACCGAGTCGCCGCGTCGGGACTACGAATCGGGGGAGTCCTCATCGTGCGTGACCGGTCGGGCGTTGGGGGCGTGCGGTCCGTTTCGGACGCGGCCGGGACCCCCCGTTCTTGGGGGTCGCCGTGACGGACGAAAGCTGCCGATCGCTCGAGTCCGGTGCGACCGGGTCGGCGGGGGAATGTCCGTTATCCGGACCGACTGGACGGGAGCGGAGGTCGTTGGCGCGTGCGCCCGAGCGGGCCGCGTCCTTCGCCGCGAGCTCCCTCCACGCCCAGCGCGAGACGAACCGCAGCGTTGCCCCGGACCCCCGGATGCCGTTTCCCCCGTTGGTCTCGACCACGTGAAGGGAGTTCACCGTACGCTCGAGCTCGGAGGATTGTTCGATCACCCGGTCGATCGACTCGACGACCGCGATCGCTCGCGGGGTAGCGGCGTAGGATCCGGATCGAGAGTCGACGAGCCCGCGCTCGAGGCAGAAGCCCATGTAGCGCTGGAAAGCAATCGAGTTCAGGTTGGCCGCACCGGCAATTCGGGTCTTTGGAACCGGTTCGCGTGCCGCCTTGAGCACGTCGCGAAGGACCTCCAGACTGGTGCGGTAGCCGCGTGCCCGACGAGCCAAGTGGGACCCCGGATGATCTTCCCCCTTGCGGAAGGTCGATCACCCGCGGGACCACTTCGGTGTATTTGCGTATTTCCACAAATTCGGCGGAATCCCATATCCCTTACCCGACCTGAGACCGATTCTCCAACGAACAATACCGCTGATTTCGATGCGTATAGGCAACTATATTGTGTCACTGCGCTCCGCCGGCCACGCTGCGCGCGGACGGGCGATCCTGCGCCAGAAGGATACCGAAAAGGCGCCCGGCCGCCGCCGGCCGAAGCGACCCAATCCACTTACGTTGTAAGACCGCGTTCCGGACCCCCCATGGCCGGCTCGACCTCATCGCTTTCCCTCACCGGTGCGGGTGGGTGAGAGGAAGTGGCGACTCACCCTGGCACACATCGCGCGATGCGGCGGCCTAAGGTCCGGCGTTCGGTCGAACCGGATCCTGGGTTGTCATCCCGGAGGCACCCGTATTCTGAGGGGCCCCTTTCGACGTCACCGCCGTGGCCCGGCTCCGGCAGAGGGGGCGAGACCCCCGGGGGACGCGCCCGACCGAGCGTGCCGCGTGTCTACTTCGATGTTGACTTTATGTGGCGAAGCAGGAACTCATTCCCATCCGGGTCGGCGAAGGTCCCCCGAACCCCTGTGGCGAACGGGTTCGAGAAGGCCTGCGGTTCGTCCACGATCGACCCTCCCCGCTTTCGGATCTCTGCGCAGGCCGCCACCGGGTCAGGGTGCGAGAACACGAGGCCGGAGACGGTTCCCGGGGGCCGGCCGCCCTCACCCTCGACCTGAATGTGCATGGTCAGCTGAGTGGTGGTCCCGGGAATCGCAAAGGCGGCACGGGACGCCTTCTCGTTGAAGGAGACCTCCTTCAATCCCAGTACCTGAGCGTAGAACTTTCGCGCCCTCTGGATGTCCGTCACGTGGACCGTCACCGCGTCCAACCCCTCGATCACTTCCGCCATGCCGACGCACCTCGCGAGGGTACAGGGCACGCAGCGGTTAACTTGTGGGCCCCGGCCGGGCAAAAGCATTCGAGTAGGCGGCTCCGACTCTATCGGGCTCGCGTCGGGCCCGGATCCCGCTCGGAGCACCGACCGTCATGTCCTGATCGACCGCGCCAGCTTCTCCAGTTCGGGCATCGAGGGGAAGTACACCTTGGTCTGCCACTAGTTGTTCCAGCGCAGGTCGTCGTACGGCATCCGGGGAATGACGTGGACGTGGAGATGGTCGACGCTCTGTTCCGACCCCTCCCCGCTCGCCACGAGCAGGTTCTCTCCGGTGGAACCGAGCTTCTGTCGGATCAATCGGGCCACCTCCAGAACCAGGTCCGTCACCGTCCTCATCTCCGCGAGGGAGATGGAGGCTTTCTTCCAATGCCCCGAGGCGGGCACGGACCTTCAGCCGTTCGGCGAGCGCGGTAACGCTCATGCCGGGATTCGGGCGGCAAGAACCGGCACCTCGGGGGGGGTGCGGCCGACCGGCAATA
>JAKAPG010000093.1 GCA_021823085.1 Thermoplasmata archaeon
CACCGTCACGGTGCCCGAGCTCGGGCTCGCCGTGTACCCGCTCGGCGCGACGATCGAGTAGCTGTACGCTCCGTTCTGCACCTCAAAGACGATCGACGAGCCGGCCGAACCCGATCCGACCGTCCCCGTTTCCTCGACCCCGTTCAACAGCACCGACCACGTCGCGCCGGCCGGAAGGCCGCTCTCCGTGAACGTCAGCGGGAACGGGCCCGGACAGGTCGGGCGGGGCTCTTCCGCGATCAGGTAGAGCGTCCCCGGGCCGGCGACGTGAAGGGTTGTGGAGGCCGAGGCCGGATCACGGACGGAAAGCGAGTTCCCGCCAAAGCCGCCGACGGCGGCCCAGGAGAAGCCGCAGCCCAACCCCTCCGAGATGGAGTAGCTGCCGCTCGTCAAGGAGAGGGTCGTGCCGTCGGCCACGGGCTGACCGTTCACGGTGATGACCGTCGCTCCGGGCGTCGACTCGACCACCGTCACGTCGTACGCGGTGCGCGTGAACTCCGCGGTGAGGCTCCCTCCCGGCCCGCTCACCGTGGCGGTCGAGCCGCTCACCAAGACCGGGCCCTGCGTGGCCCACGACGCGAACGACCAGCCGGCGGCGGGCGACGGAGCCACCGCGAACGGCCCCTCCGATACCGCCAGCGCGGAGGTGCTCGCATAGCTCGTCCCATTGAAGTCGATGGAACCCGCCCCGCTCGGCACCACATTGAGCCCCAGCGAGACCGGCGGAGGCTCGTAGGCGAAGGTAGCGATGATCGTCACCGGGCCCGAAACCGACACCCCGGTTTGCGGCGCGTAGATGTCCCCGAACGCGGCGGCCGAGGCCGGCGTCGCTGACCAGTCGAGGAAGGTGTAATCCGAGGACGGTTCGGCCGTTAGGGTCTCCAACCATGCGGCGGCCGAGCCGACGAACGGCACGGGCGCCGTGGCACCGTTGGCCACCCTCGCGCCATTGACGACGAAGCTCCCACCGGAGAGCAGGTTCACCCGGTAGCTGGCGAGCGGGTCGAACAACGCCGTGAGGTTGTCGGCGTCGTACTCGAGGTTCGTGCTCACGCTCGGCTGGGAAAGATCGGTCTGGACCGTGGCCGTGAACGGGAACCATCCCTGGAACGACCAGCCCGCCGCGGGTGTCGCGCTAAGGGGGTAGCTCCCGACGGGAAGGGCCAGCTGGCCCGAGTTCGGCGTGCTCGCCACCACCGGCAGCCCGTCCAGGCGGAGCGAGCCGTTGCCGTACCAGAAGACGTCGGCTTGCGCGGTTTCGGCCGAGAGCACGTAGTTGAGCGTCAGGTTGATCGTGGTGCTCGATCCGGTGAGGTCGAGCCAAGTGTACGGATACGCGACCGCCGCGACGGAACCTCCCCCGCCCGAGAGCTGCCAGCCGGTGAAGTTGGAGCCGGCGGGAGGCAGTGCCTGGATCCCGTAGATGCCCGGCGCGAGCTCGATCGCCCCGCCGCTCGACACCGTCGCGAGCGGGGGTCCCGCGTTGAAGTAGAAGCCGGGATTGACCAGGACCGAGCCTCCCAGCTCGCTCACTCCGGGACTCACGGTGGCGGCCGCGACGTTCACCGTGACCGATACCGGGGGAGGCGAGCCCGGGGCCGCGAACAGCGCGGTCACCGCCCCGTTACCGGTCAATGTGAGGGTGGTGTAGGGATCCAAGCGGTCTTGGACCGACACCGCCCCTCTGGTCTGCCAGCCTTCGAAGACGGCCCCGGCAGTCGGTAGCGCCGCGATCCCGTACTCTCCCAGCGCGAGCCCCTCCACCGTGGAGGGCGCCGCGTACGACTGGGAGAGGAAGTAGGCGGATCCCGTGCCGGACCCACCGGAACCGACGGACAGGCTCGCCGACGGCCCCCCGCAGGTAGGGATGGAGAAGTTCGTCGAGGGATAGACTCCGAAGCCGAGGCCGTTGGCATAGTAGTACGGGTCGAACTGGCGATACTTTCCAAAGTCGTTCGAGACACCGGAATAATCCGTGGCGCCGAAGGCGAATCCGCGGTCGCTGCAAGAGTAGCTGTACCAGGGGAAGCTGCACCAAGCGCTTCCGAGGCGGTCGGAGCATCCGTACTGGAACGAGCCGAACGCGTCCGAGCCGTTGTCGTAGGCGATCGCCCCGAGGTCCTGGGTGAAGCCGACCTCTGCGGGCGTCTGGCGAGCTGTGGCGTTGTAGAACGTGGGGGTGCCGATCTGCCACGGGCTGAGTGTGTCGTTCGCCCAGCTCGCGGGGTCGAACGTGGGACACGGGACCGCTCCGTTGGAAGGCGTGGGGTTCGGTCCGCCCGGACTGCACCCTCCGAACGAATCGTTCTCGGGGACGCTCGAATTCACCGCGTGTCCCACCTCGAAGGCAAACGCGGCCGGCCATTCGCCGCCCGGCGTCCACTGGAGCGCGTTCTGGTAAGTCTCCGTCCGGTAGGCCGGGTCGATCGGACCGGCGGGCGTGATCATCCGGAAGGAGGTGTTGGCGCCGCTCGTCAGGTCGGCCACCGAGACGATCTCCCCCAGCGGGTCGCCCGGGTAGCCGGCCATGGTGACGCTCAGCCGGTCGCCCTGGTGCATGTTGAAGAAACTCGGGCCAGTGCCGTTCGCGAGCAACGGTTCGATGAAGCACGGCAGCTCCTCGATAGAGTCGCTGTATGCCGCGGAGGGCGAGGGCGTCGTGAACAGCTGCCAGGCCACGGCGAGTCCGCTCCAGTTGTAGTTGGAGAGGAGCTCCCCCGCGTCGATCGAATCGGGATAGAGCTGCAACTCGAGGAAGCACTGGTTCATCCAGGCGGTCTGCGGCGCATCGAGGGTGAGACCGAACCAGACGGCGGAGTACAGATCCCCCTGCTGCTGGGAGGGACTGCGATCGGTGGGCAGGGTGACGTTCCATGTGAGGTTCCCCCCGCTCCCGGGAAGGTTGGAGTAGAACTCGAGGCCGGGCTCATTGTGCCCGGAGCAGCCCGCGGCGTAGGCCGACTCTCCGTCGGCACCAGCGGGCGCGAGACCGTAGCAGGGAAGCGCCGGCGTCGAATATTGGCCCTGGACCTGGAACCAGCGGGTCAACTGGGAGGCTCCGAAGGTCGACGACAGACCCGGGACGTTCGTCGGATAGGCGGTCTTCATGATGCTCTGAATCTCGGAAGGATCCGGAACGCCCGCCACCAACGAAGGCGCGGGTGCGGCGGGCGCCGGGGGTGCGAGGGAGGGCGTGGGCTCGGCAGGTGCGCTGGGGAGGCCGACCGGGGCACCTGTCGGCGCGGAGACCGGGCGTTGTGGACCCGACCTCGCGGCCGACGGAAGGGTGGAGGGCGCGGCCGTGGCGATACCGCTCGTCGCAACGCTGGCGAGAATCATGATCGCGAGAACGCCTACCGCCGCCACGAAGGGCATCAGAGGTCGGGAACCTCGACCCGCCGGTCCCTTCCGTCGTCCTCCGAGCGAAGCGCTTCCCCCACCGAAGCGCCGTCGCCCCATGGTCCCACGGCCCGACGACATCTCACTTCCCCAGAGTACGTACGAACCCCGGGGGATCGTTCCGAACCGGACCGACCGACGTCGCCGCGAGCGCGGGGGCCCCCGCTGCGACGCTTACGGAAGGACTCCCCGATCCGGCGCCCCCGTTCGCCGAGAACATGATTGCGACCGTCGCCGGGGCTCCGGTCACCGTCACGGTGCCCGAGCTCGGGATCGCCGTGTACCCGCTCGGCGCGACGATCGAGTAGCTGTACGCTCCGTTCTGCACCTCAAAGACGATCGACGAGCCGGCCGAACCCGATCCGACCGTCCCCGTTTCCTCGACCCCGTTCAGCACCACCGACCACGTCGCGCCGGCCGGAAGGCCGCTCTCCGTGAACGTCAGCGCATACGCTGCGGGCCGAGTCGAGGTGAACGTGACGGGGACCGTCACCGGGGCTCCCTTCACGGTCACCGTCCCCGAGCTCGGAACCGCCGCGTAGCCGCTCGGCGGCATCACCGAATACGAATACGCACCGTTCGCCACCGTGAACACGACCGAAGAGCCCGTGGTCGTCTCCTCGATCCCGTTCAACAGCACCGACCACGTCGCGCCGGGGGAAAGGCCCGTCTCCGTGAACGTCAGCGGGAACGGGCCCGGGGGCACGACCACCTTCCGGGTGCCCGAGGCCGAGTTGGTGAGCCCTTGGAGGTCGGTGGCCGTCACGGTGAACCGATCGGTCCCCGCCACGAGGTCCGAGATCGGAACCGTCCAGGTGTAGCGATCGAGGGCCGCCGATACCGTAGGAGTTCCGGAGAACGGTTGCCCGTTCACCCGAAGCGTCGTCGCGTTGAGGTCGTAGCCGCCGAACGGACTGCGCACGACCGTCGAGACCGTGACCGGTCCAGAGCCGCTCAACTGGAGCGGGGAAACGTCCATCGGGTTGAGCAGCGGTAGAACGAGCGAGAGCGGGTAGTTGGCGCCGGTGTGCACCGCCACGCCGTCGGCAAGCGGGGTTCCCAGCACCTCCGTGCTGCTCGCTACATACCACTCCAGCGTCAGGGTGAGCTGCGTGAACGCCGGGATGGTGGCGGTGAACGGCAGGAAGGTCAGGTTGAACTCCGTGACCCCCACCGGGGCTAGCATCTCGGTCATGTTCCCTTCGCCGATGAGCGTGGGACCGGCGTTGACCACGGCCACGAGCGTCACCGGCAGGTCCGCGCCCGCGCTGACGAGGCCCGCCGTGTACTCCGAGGCGAAGAAGTGGACCGCCATCGGCGTGTCGGGGCTGAGGTGCATCGCGGCGACCGACGGCGGACTGAGGCCGAACGTCCAGATCGACGAAGCGAAGGCGAGCGGGACGCCGGTGGGCTCGTCGGCGTCCGACTGGCCCGACGGGAACTCGGTGGAGAGCGGGAAGTGCGGATATCCGCTGGTGGAGGCGAAGATCGTGGCGATGTGCTGGGCATACAGGGTCACGTTCGCCGGCGTGCTCCTCAGCACCGTCGGGGTGAATGTCTCGAAGGTGCCCCACAGCGGGGCGCCGCTGCTCGTCGGCGGGACGCCGCTTCCCGCCGTCACCTCCTCGTTGGCCGCGCTCACGGGCGCAATCCCATACGGGTTCGCGAGCGGAAGGCCCGGACCGGGCTGGCCTGGGTAGGCTCCGCTGAACAGGCTCGTGGTCTCGAGGGCGTTCGCCGCGGGGAGCGGCACGAAGCCGGTGCCCGGGTCGTAGCCGATCGCGTGGGCGGTCACGGGACCGAGCTGTCCGTCCGTCGTGCTCGTGCCGACGACGGAGGCGAAGAAGACGGGGGCGGCGGAGCCGATCGACGGATCGGATGAGGTGGCGGCATCGTTGTGAACGAAGACGACGGCTCCGTTCAGCTCGAAACTCCAGACGCCTGGGGAGGATTCGACGATCGCGTAGGTGTTGAACGCCCCGTTCGTCGCGGCGCTGCCGGCACCCCCGGTCACCACGACCTGGGTGTCGAAAACGGCGTTCGCCGGTACGGTGGAGGCGAACCACGCCCCCGTCGGATGTGCGGCGCTCACCGTGTAACCGAAGAGGAGCTCCGTCCCGTCCGCCAGACGGTCCGCCACGCCGAAGTAGTCGGCCGATGTACCGTAGACCGTCTCGGGGACCACCGTCTCGATCGTCGCCTCGACACCGTGGTTCGCGGCCGTCCGCTGGTCGCCCACGACGCCGACCGCGAAGGAGTCCTGCGCGAGCTCCGGGGCGAGGAAGCCGATGTTGGGGGTCCCGAGGCCCGTCGCGGGGTCCCAACCGGGTCCGGCCGTGAACGGCTGGCTCGGCGTCGGTCCGCTGTAGCCCAGCGTGATGTCGTAGAAGCTCTGGTTGTACGCCGCGCTGTTCAGCAGGTTGTAGAAAGCGGGGCTCACGAAGCCGAGTTGCGGGTTGCTGAGGTTGCCGAGCGCGGTCGCATAGGAGTCGATCTCGCCGATCACGCCCGCCCACATCGGCGAGGCGAGGCTCGTTCCCCCGACCAAGAACGCAAGCGCGGTGCTCCCGTCGACGTACCAATCGGCCGCCTGGAACATCGCGGGCATCGCGACGTCCGGCACTCCCCGCTGGGTCGCGTTCGGACCGCTCGTCGGAAGTCCCGGACCGACCTGCCACGCCGGCCGCGAAAACAGCTCGCTGTAGCCGCCGCCCGAGTGCTGGTCCCACGCGCTCTCGTACGCGCGTCCCGTGGGGTCAATGGTCTCGTTGACGGCGGGCGGCCCACTGACGAGATCGGTCCCGCCCGTGTTGATCGTCCCGTTCATGGCGAGCGTGGTCCCTCCGACCGCGAGCACGTACGGGTCGGACGAGGGCCACATGACCGACATCGGCGGCGAGGAACCCAGTGGCCCCGCCGAACCGTAACCGGCCGCCCCCTGGTCGCCCGACGCGGCGAGCACGGTGATTCCCAGCGCGGCCGCCATCTCGAGGAACGGGTGCAGGTAGGTGACGAACGAGCCCGCCTCTTGCTCGGGGACCCCCCAGCTGTTCGAGATCACGTTCGCGAGCTGGTTCGTGATGAGGTAGACCAGCGTCTGGTCGAGCGTGAAGTCTCCGTCCGGCGAAATCGCCGTGACGAGGTTCGCCCCGGGCGC
>JAKAPG010000094.1 GCA_021823085.1 Thermoplasmata archaeon
CCGGGCCGGAGTTGATCCGATCAAGTTCCCGTGCCCGACCTGCGGTGGGGTGGCTCGCCGCGAGCCGTACACCATCGACGTCTGGTACGACAGCGGCTCGGCCCCGTTCGCGCAGTACCGCTATCCGTTCGAGGCCGGACCGTTCGACCCGGCATCCCCGCTCGACTACGTCGCGGAAGGGATTGACCAGACCCGAGGCTGGTTCTACACGATGCACGCGCTCGCGACCGCTCTCTTCGATCGACCGGCCTACCGGGCCGCCCTCGTCACGGGCATGGGCCTGGACGACGTCGGTAAGAAGATGTCCAAGTCGAAGGGGAACGCCGTCGATCCGATCGACATCCTCACCCGACTGGGCGGCGACGCGGTGCGCTGGTACCTGCTCAACGTCGACTTCACCGAGGGGATCCGCATGAGCGAGCACGAGATGCGGAGCCAAGCGGCGCGCAGCCTCGGCCTGCTCACGAACGTCGCGGCCTTCTATTTGCAGAACGCGCGGGCCGACCGACTCGCACCGTCCCGAGACCGTCCCGGATCGGTCGACCTGCTCGATCGCTGGATCCTCTCGAGGCTCGAAGGGACACGGGCGCGCGTCCAAGCGTCCTTGGAGAGCTTCGACCCCCGGCCCGGAGCCGGCGCGCTGAGGTCGTTCATCGACGATCTTTCGACCTGGTATCTGCGCCGGTCGCGTCCCCGCTTCTGGATGGAGACGGGGACCCCCGAGCGCGCGGCCGCCCACGCGACCCTCGGCTACGTCCTCCATACCTTCTCGCGCGTGCTCGCGCCGTACTGCCCCTACACGGCCGAGTGGCTCGCGCAGGAGCTTGCGGACCGGCCGTGGAGCGCGGCGGCCTCTTCGGTCCACCTCGATCGCTGGCCGGCCGCCGAGCCGGCGTGGCGCGCGGAAGATCTCGAGGCCGCGATGGCGGAGGTGCGCTCGCTCGCGGAGGCGGGCCGGGAGCTTCGCCACCGCGCCGGCGTTCGGGCCCGGATCCCGCTCGCGGAGCTGGTTCTGTTCGGCGCTCCCTCGGAAACGCTCGAGGCGATCGGCGACGAAGGGAACGCTCTGCTCGCCGAGGAACTCAACGTGCGCACGGTGCGCCGGGTCGCCGAGTACCGTCCGGATCGCTTCCCCGACACCGAATGGGTGACGCGCGTCGAGGGGGGCCGAACGATCGCGGCGCTTCCGCGAGTCCCCACCCCGGAACTGCTCGAGGAGGGGATGGTGCGCGAGGTGCTGCGTCGCCTGCAGCAGCGCCGCAAAGAGCTCGGCCTCGCCTTCACGGACCCGATCGATCTCGTGATCGCGGCTCCGCGCTCGCTTCGGGAGGCGCTGGAACGCCGTCGAACTACGCTCGAGCGAGAACTCCTCGCCGGAGCGATCGATCTCGTCGAAGAGCGGTCGACCCTGGGACCGGAGGACCGGACCTGGGAGGTCGACGGCCTGCGGTTCAGTGCGCGAGTGGTCCGCCGGTCGGCTCGCTCGGCGTCGACATCGCACGCACGACTGCCCCCCGCGGAGCGGCCTCCGCGAAGACCGAGGCCGAGAACCGCTCGACCCGCGTCGCGCTCCGCTTCCAGGCGTTCGGAACGAGCCCGGCCTTCTCGCAGGCCGCGGCGAGGAACGTCGGCGCGTCGAACCCCTCCTCGACGGCGACCTGCGGCAGGAGGAGACCGCTCGTCCCGTACCCCGATACGATCAGGCCATCGCGTCCGATCACGATCGCGCGCTCCCGCTCGGCCGCGCTCGCCCCGGGGACGGGCTCGGGCCGGGTCAAGAGCGAGACCTCGACGGTCACCGCATCGAGCTCGCCGTGCGTGACGGGCCGGAAGCGGGGATCTTCGGTCGCCGCGGCGACGGCCGCAAGATCGATCGCGCGTGAGAGCGGATGGATCGGCAGCGGAAACCCGATGCATCCGCGCAGCGCTCCTTCCGGATAGGTACGCAGGGTGACGAACGCCCCGCTCGGCCGCGTCCACGCCGGCTGGTCCGACGGGGGATTCTCGCCGAAGCGGGGGCCGAGGGCTCTCTCGATCGCGGCCCGTGCGCGGCGCACGGCGGATTCACCGATCTCGTCCGGTACCGTCACAGGACGTAGGAGCCGCGTTGTTCGGATAAGCTATCGGTTCCGCGCTCAGCCGGGGCCGGCCAGCGGCAAGGCCGCGTTGGCGTCGGAGCGGCTCGGGAGCGAGGCGTCCATCTCGAAGACGGTCCGAGTCGCCTCCTTGCCGCGCGCGGTGATCCGATACTCCTGCCCGTCGTGGGTCAAGAGGCCCCCGTCGACCAGCCGGCGGAGGTGGAAGGCGAGCTTCGGCGAGTCGTCGAGCCCGGCGGCGTGCATCGCCTCGGAAAAGGAGATCGCCCCTTGCAAGGCGCGTTGAAGGATCGCACGGCGTAGCGGGTTGGCGATCGCCTCGAGGGTCTCCCGCGTCTCGGAGGACGCGACGATCGCCGTCAGCGCACGGGCGTCGGTCGCGCTCAGCCGAGCCGGGTCGTAGGAGACGACCAGCGGACCGTGACCGCGCATCGCCTCGGTCATCGACTCGAGGATCGACAGGATGTCGGTCCGCCGATGGTGGGCGAAGCACCGGTCCACCTCTTCGAGCAGGACCGCGGCCCTCGGGTGGCCCTGGGCGAACTCACGGATCGCTCCCGCGATCTCGGACGGGTTCTCGTAGTTCGGGTCGAGGTGCGTGAGCCGGGGCTGCGGGGCGGGGGCCTTCGACGACAGGACGAGCACGGAAAGGTCCGGTCGGCCGGCCCAGTCCCGGAGGAGGCGCTCGACATCGGCCCGCCGACCGGTGGGCGTCCGGAAGTCGAGTTGTTCGCGAGCGAGCTCGAGGACCTTCTGGACCTGCACCAGTTGGAAGGGTTTGCGAACGTAATCGAAAGCTCCCGCCTTCATCGCGTCGACCGCGGTCTCGACCGTCGCGAAGCCGGTGATCATGACCACCAGGGTCTGAGGCCAACGGGCCCGGACCTCCTTGAGAAGCTCGAGGCCGCTGTGCCGCGGCATCTTGAGGTCCGTGAAGACCACGTCCACGTCGCGTCGTTCGAGTTCCTCCAGAGCCTTCGGCACCGAGGGCGCGACGGTGACCTCGTGGCCGTCCGCCTCGAGGAGATCGCCCAGTTCCTGACGGAAGACCGCGTCGTCGTCGACCACCAAGACGCGCATACGGGTCGGCGCAGCCCGTCGCGCCACATCACCCTTCGCAGCGGTCGCTGCACGTACGGGCGGCCGGGCGCGCGAGGTCTCCGTGGATGGGCCCGGGGTCGCGCGGGGATCCGTCGGCGTCATGGCGAGGGCTCCGTGGATTCCATCGGCAGCCGAATCGTGAACCGGGCGCCCCCGAGTGGGCCGTTCTCGGCCGAGATGGTCCCGTGATGGCTCTGGACGATCTCGTGGCATATCGCGAGTCCGAGACCAGTGCCCTTGCCCTCGGGCTTGGTGGTGAAGAACGGTTGGAAGATGTGCGGGAGTACGGAGGCCGGGATCCCCGGCCCACTGTCCGTGATCTCGACCACGGCGTCGGCCCCATCCCGGTGGGTCTCGACCTCGATCCGGCCGGGACCCTCGATCGCCTCGAACGCGTTGTTCAATACGTTCGTGAGCACCTGAATGAGCTGGCCCCGGTCCCCCCATATCGGGATGGGGCCGGGGAAATAGCGTGCGTCGATCTCCACGTCCGAGTTCTGCTTGCCTCGCACGAACTCCACGGCGTCCCGAGCGATCTTCGTGAGGTCGAACTCGGCGAAGGTCGGCTCGGAGCGCCGGGCGAAGTCGAGGAGACCCCGCACGATGCGGTCGGCGTGCTCGACCTGGGAAACGATCGTCTCGACTCGAGAGCGCACCCACGGGTCTCCCGCGCGACGGCGGATGCTCTCGGCGACGAGCATAATGTTCGCGAGCGGCGTGTTGATCTCGTGGGCGATGCCGGCCGCCAGTTGCCCGATCGACACGAGCCGGTCGGAGTGGGCGGCCGATCGCTCCCACTTGCGCCGCTCCGATAGATCGACCGCGACGCCGACGTAATGGGTCGTCTCGTTCCGATCGTTCCGGACCGCCGTGATCGTCAGTAGGACCGGGCGTTCGGCTCCGCGGCGGTCGCGGTTCATCATCTCGCCCGACCAGTGGCCGATCGCCGGGTCGGTAAGGTCGGCCCACATGCGCGCGTAGAGCTCGGGCCGGGAGTGACGGCTGCGCACGAGGCTGGGTTTCCGACCGATGCACTCCGCCCGAGAATATCCGTAGATCTGCTCGAACGCCGGATTCACGTCGATGATGATCCCATTACGATCGGTAATCTCTATCGCGTTCGAGCTGGTCAGAAACGATTGGTAGAAGATCCGCTCGCGAGCCTCGCGTACCACACGCTCCGCCGGCATGACGCTCACTGCCTAGGTTGTAGCCGGATCCAAGGGAGGGGGAATGGAACACCGTTGCCCAGCGCATCCGGGGTTTCCGAAGCGGAAGGCGAGGAGCGACTTCATGGCGAGGTCCGCGTCTCCCAAGGTCCGACCTATAGAATCGTTGTCAGGTCAACTCGACCTGACCGGGGGGTTATCCTCCTCCCGTCGCGCTCGGTACGATCGGGATCAAAACGTGGGGCCTCGTCCGGTTGTCCTCGTCAGTGAGACCCCGAGCCTGGGAGCCGCGCTGTTGGGCCTCCTGGAAGCCGAAGGGTACTCCGCGCGGTCGGTCCGAAGCGTCCGTGAAGCCCGTGCGCTCCTTCGCCGCCCGGGAACCGAGGACGCGATGCTGGTCGTCGCGAGCAACGGGTGGAGTTCGGATACGATGACCGAGTGGTCGTCGGGGAAGCTCGGAGAGCGACCGCTCGTGCTGGTCGGGAGCCGGGATACACACCTACGCTCGCACCGCAGCCTGTATGTGGTTCACCTCCCGACGCGCCCGAGCGAGCTCCTGTCGGTCGTGCATCGAGCGGCGAGCGAGACGCTCGCCTTGCCTCCGGGAGGCCCACCGCCCGCCCGGTCCAAGCCCCGTCGGACCGCGCGACGTTCGTCCTAACTAGGTGAACCCGCGGGATTCCGACCCTCGCCGCCCCGGCGAACCGTCGGGTCGAGCCGGGTTGGCCGTCCGTTCAAGTATCCAACGGGACCCTTGCGCCCCCGAGGCTCGCTACGTCCACGTCCGACCAGGGTCCGTCCCCGTACCTGCCAATGCTGCGTCGGGCCCGATGCTTCGACGCGAAGTGAGCTTGGGAGGCCCGACCGCGCTGGTCGTCGTGGGGATCGTAGGCTCCGGGATCTTCGCCCTCGCGGCGACGATGGGCTCGGTCGCCGGCCCGGCCACGATCCTCGCCCTGGTCCTCGCGAGCGTTCTGAAGGGGGCATTCCTGATCGTGCTGCCGAGTTTCCCGCCGGTGGCGTTGCTCGCGTCGATCACCACGTTGGTGCCCTACGCGGCAGCCTCCCTCGCGCTCGTCGTCCTGCCTCGCAACGGGCCGAACGCGGAGCGGCCGTTCCGGCTACCGTGGGTCCGGGCGCTCACCCCGGCGGCGCTCGTCATGGCAACGATCCTCATCTACGGGGCGAGCTGGCCGGGGGCGCTCATGAGCATGATTCGGATGTTCATGGGGTTCCCGCTCTACTTCCTGTTCACGCAGCCCTCGTTCCGCGCCGCGGCGAAGATGCTCGAAATCGGGATCGCCACGGTCGCCCTGGCCGCGGTGGGCCTCGGGACGGTCTACGCCGTCCCGGCGGGGTCCTTCACCCTCGGCCGTAACGCCGGGGGCCCCTGATCGGCACGATCCTCATCTTCGGGGGCATCCCCGCGTACTTCCTGACGCTGATGTTCCGCCGGACGACGTTCCACGAGTCGAATGCGGTCTACTGGATCGCCACCTACGTCGGCGGACTGGCGGTGATCGGTTACATCGGGGACCCGTACTTCATCTACGAGAACTTCCTCACGCCGCCGACCTGGCCGATCACGATCCAGCCGATGGGGATCGTCAACACGCCCTACGACTTGATCGTCCCGGTCGCCTTAGGGCTCCTGATGGTCCTCTGGGGGTACCTCTCCGCGCTCCGGCCGACGACGCAGGGCGTGACGAGCCGGTCCGGGGTCGGGGAGACCGCCCCGGGTCGCCCGGCTGTCGTCTCGCCGGAGCTGATGGCCCCACGGGCCACCGGTGCGGACGCACCCCTGCCGCCGGCCCGTGGCTGAGCCCCGAGGGGTGACTGGGAACATGTCGAACCGCGCACGAGCCGAGTGGGAACCGCTGCGAGAGGTCTTGATCCACCGGCCGGGGATCGAGATGTTCTTCGGGTTGACCGAGCCGTACTCGTTCCTCTACGAGCGGGCGTTCAGCATCGATGAGGCCGTCTACGAGCACACGACGCTCGAGCACGCCCTCACGGAGGCCGGCGTCTCGGTACGACGCCTCAAGCGCTTTGCCGTCGAGACCGA
>JAKAPG010000095.1 GCA_021823085.1 Thermoplasmata archaeon
GTACGCCCGGGCGATGGAGCGGTTCGCGACCCCGACGGGGCTGCTCACCGAGCAGATCTGGGACGAGGACGACATTCCCAGCCTCGGGCTCCAACGCGGCCGCCCCAGCGGTGCCGCGATGCCGCTCGCGTGGGCGCACGCGGAGTATCTTTCGCTCCTCCGGTCGATCGCGGACGGGAAGGTCTTCGACCGTGTTCCGGTCGTGGAGGAGCGGTACCTCGGCCCCCGACGGCCACGCCCCCCCCTCGAGGTCTGGAAATTCAACCGGCAGATTGCGGAGATCCCGTACGGCTCGACGCTGCGCGTGCAGGCGTCCGCGCCGTTCCGCCTGCACTGGTCCGACGACGGCTGGCGCACGACGAACGATACGATCGCGACACCGACTCCGATCGGCGTCCACTTCGTTGATCTCTCGCCGATGGATCCGGGCCAGAGCTACGAGTTCACTTTCTACTGGCCCGAGAGCGAACGCTGGGAAGGACGAGACTTCTCCGTCCGGGCCCACCGCGGGAACGAGAGCTGAGCGCGGAAACGACTCAGGCCGGAGCGGCCCCCACGGCGGCGGCCGCCCGCGGGCGGCGCCGGCCGACGTGACCGAGCGCGTTCGACACGATGCGGTCACGGACCATCCCGAGGTTGGACCACGAGAATAGCGATGGCTCGAGGTAGCAGGCGAGCGCGCACTTGTTGCAACTCTCGTACTTCGACCAATCGAACGTGTTCCACATATCGGCCACATCGATCTCCCACACCGGCGTCTCGCCCGCGTACTCGTGGAGCACGTAACACGGCATCACGACGCGGCCGCGCGGATCGATGTTGATGGTCAGCCAAGGCTTGCAGTGCCAGCTCTTGTGCTCGAACCACGAACCGATGATTGCATCGAAGTACTCCGGCGACTCGAGGATCGGCGCCCCCGCGATCCGCCGGGCGCGGATCGCCCGAAGGGTCTCCAGAAAGTCCGGGCCCATCGGACGGAGCGCGTCCGCGGTCGAGTAGTCGTAGGCGACCTGGAAGGTAATCTCGACACCGAGCGACTCGGCGAGGTCGACCATCGACTCCGCTTGGTGGAGGTTGTCTTTCGTGATCGTAGAGCTGATGGCGACCGGTAGCCGCTCGCGGGCAGCCCGGATCCCCTCGACAGCGCGTTCGTAGGAGTGGGGAATCCCGCGGAGGAAGTCGTGCATCGGGCCGATGCCATCGAGCGACACGAACAGCATCTCGAGCGACGGGGCGAGCTCGTCGATGCGCTGCTTGAGCAGCCAACCGTTCGTGACGAGCGAGGTGTGGAAACGGTCGTGGGACTCGCGAAGGATTTCGGGAAGGTCGGGACGGAGGAGCGATTCACCCCCCCCGAAGCCGAGGAACGATACTCCGGCGCGGACCAGCGCGTCCATCATGCGAATCTCCTCGCTCACGGTGAGCAGTTCCTCGTCCTCGCGTCGCCAGAACGGGCACATTTGACACTCGAGGTTGCAACGGTAGAGGAGCTTGTGCCCGGCGATCAGGGGAAGCTTCTGGCCGCGAGCTTCCTTCACGCTTCGCATTAGACTTCGTAGTACGACGGGCTCGAAGAGGGCCATGTTCCGCAATACCGTAGTCTGGGTCCTCAGATAGAGCTTCGCGAGGCCGGCGACGCGTCGGTCGTGCGGGGGGATGGCCTACTATACCCGCGCGGCTTCGTCGATACGTCGCCTTCCGGCGTGGGAGTCGCACGGCCTCACGGGCCTGTGCGGGAACATCGTGGCGTTCGAAGGCATTTGCGGAACCAATGGCGAAAATGCGCCTCCTCGTGAACACGCAAACGCCGCTCGTGCAATTCCTACGCAACCCCGCCGGAGCCCGGAGCCCGGCCTGGCCCGCCGAGGTCGACCTGACACGGCTGAAGGAGGGTGCCGACTACCGATTCTCTCCGGGCGGCGTCACCCGGATGGTGTATCCCCTCATCCGCCGCCTGACGTCCGAGGGTGGCCTCGAGGAGGCCCACTGGGTCTCGCTCAACCCGAACGCGCCGTCGACCGTTCGCCTGCCGGGCATGACACTGCACCACGTCGGGATCGACCCCGAGCGCATGGCCGGGTACGGAACGACGAAGGAAGCGATCTGGGCGACCGCCCACGGCATCGTGGGCAAGGGAAGTAGCGAGGGCCTCTTCTGGACGGACGACGCGACGGAGTACACATTCTACAACCGCACGACCGCGATGCGGATCCGGGAGCTCGATGCCGACCTCGATTTCGACCTCTTCTACATCCACGACTTCCAGCAGCTTCCGGTGGGCCAGATGCTGGGGACGCTGAAACCGAAGCTCTTCCGGTGGCACATCCCGTTCGATGTCGCCTCGATCCCCGATTCGTGGCGACCCATCTTCCGACGGTATCTCTCGGCCTACGACCGGATCGTCGTGAGCAGCGACCGGTACCGCAGGGAACTCGAACGTCTCGGGCACCGAAGCGACGTCGTGCGGCTCTATCCCTACATCGATCCCGCCGAGTACCAGATTCGGCCGGGGGCGGCCGAGGTGCAGGCGGTCTGCGAGAAGTTCGGGATCCCCCGGAAGGCGACCGTGGGCCTGGTCGTGGCACGCATGGATCCCACGAAGGGCCAGGACCGGGCTCTCGAGGCCCTCGCCGACGTGAAGGTCGCGCTGCCCGACCTGCGACTCGTCTTCGTCGGGAACGGGAGTTTCTCGAGCTCGAAGGGAGGAGTCGGTCTGTCCAAATCCGAGCGGTGGCGAGCCCGGCTGGAAGAAAGGGCAAGGGTCGCCGGGGTCTCCGATCGAGTCCTGTTCACGGGCCACGTTACCCAAGCCGAGCTCGATGCCCTCTACGCTCGGAGCGACTTCACGATCCTGCCGTCGGTCAACGAAGGTTTCGGCCTGGTCGTCGTCGAGAGTTGGATTCATAGGCGCCCGGCGCTCGTGACGGATAGGGCGGGGGTCGCCGAATTGATCGAGGACGGGGAGAACGGCCTGCTCTTTGATCCCGACCACCCGACCGCGCTCGCCCGTCAGATGCGCCGGATCGTCCAGGACGACGGAGCGTTACGCCGACGGCTCGTGGAGGGCGGACGCCGCAGCGCCCGGGCATGCTCGCTCGAGACGGCCGCGCGCCAGGAACGAGAGGTCTTCGAACACCTCGTGGAGGCGTGAACATGACGGGATTCGGGGGGCTTTCGGGGTCCGACCTGATGCTGGCCGAGGTCGGTGTCATCGTGGCGCTCACCGCGCTCTTCGCGTGGCTCGCCGGCCTCGTGGTTCGCGGGCTGATGCGCCGGGAGAACCCTCAGCTCGCGTTCGCGGCGCAACGCCTCGCGATCGCCGTCGTCGTCGCCGTCGGTGCGGTCCTCGCCATCCAGGAACTGGGAGTCGGCCCCGCCGCCCTGCTGCTGGTGATCGGTCTGCTCGCGTTCGCGGCGATCCTCGCGGTCCGCGTACCCCTGGAGAAAGAGGGCGCGAGGTTCTTCGCGGGCATCTACAGCCCGTTCAAGGTCGGCGACACCATCCGGGTCGCCGGCCACGCCGGCCGGGTGATCGAGATCAACGCGATGACCACCATCCTGCTGAGCGAGGACGACCACCGCATGATCGCGTTCCCGAACTCGACCTTCCTCGGGCAACCGGTCGAGAATCTGACCCCGCATGCCTGGAAGGAGGTCGTGGTACCGATCACGCTCGCGGGTTCAGTCGATCTCGCGGAGTTCGAGAACGCGATGCTGAAGAGCCTCTCGAAACTCCGCCTCCGCCTCGACCCTCGCTTCCCTCCGATCTTCACCGTCCGGTCCCGCTCGGCCCAAGGAAGCGACGTGGTCCTCACCGTCATGGTCCGGCGGCCCGAGGATCGCGAACCGGTCCTCGCCGAAGTGAACCTGCGGGTCTCGGAGGAGCTGGCGCGCGGGCGCGCGGCCCCACCGAAGCCCTCGGCCCCTTCGACGACGCGGCCCCGAGACCTGAGCTGATCTAGCGGCGCGGTCGGCCCGAGGAGCGGGGCCCACGGCCGCGGTCCGAATCGAAACGCCGTGGCGGCGGGAAACGGTTGCGACGGTCGCCTCCCCGACGCGGGGGACGCGCGCGACCGGCTCCCGGTACCGGTACGTCTCGGGCGTGGTAATCGAATCCGGGGATCGTGGACCGGGGTATCGGCATACCGATCAGGCGCTCGACCTGGCGAAGGTCCGGCTCTTCCTCCGGCGACACCAACGTGTAGGCGTCGCCGCGCTGCTGGGCCCGGGCGGTCCTTCCGACCCGATGCACGTAGACTTCGGGCTCGTTCGGGACGTCGAAGTTCACCACGTGGCTCACGTCCTTTACGTCGATCCCGCGTGCGGCGATGTCCGTTGCGACCAGCACGCGGTGGTGGCCTGAACGGAACCCCTCGAGCGCCGCGATCCGCTGGTTCTGGCTCCGGTTGCCGTGGATGACCGCCGCCGAGATGCCGGCACGCTCGAGTTGCCGGACGAGGTGGTCGGCCCTGTGCTTTGTCCGGGTGAACACCAGCACGCTCGTCATCATGGCGTCCCGGAGGAGCTCGATCAAGAGACCGGCCTTGCGCTGCGCCGGAACGGGCAGGGCGAGGTGGGAGACACCGACAGCCGCGACCGTGGTTTCTGCCACTTGAACGAGCTTCGGATCTCGGAGGAAATCCCGGGAGAGGCGAACCACCTCCGGAGGCATCGTCGCCGAGAAGAGGAGGGTCTGTCGCTCGCGGGGAAGCCGGCCCAGGATCCGTCGAACGTCGGGCAGGAATCCCATGTCCAGCATCCGATCCGCTTCGTCCAGCACTAGGATCTTGAGCCAGCGGAAGTCGACATGGCCCCGCTGCATGTGGTCGAGGAGGCGGCCCGGCGTCGCGATGACGACCTCCGCACGACCGGCAAGGCCGCGCTCCTGCTCGAGCATACCGACCCCGCCGTACACGGCGATGCCGCGCAGGGACGTGTGACCCGCCAGTTGCTTGAGGAAGCGTTCCGCCTGCACGGCCAGCTCCCGGGTCGGGGTCAGAACGAGCGCGTAGATGCGTCCCGGAGGTTGCTCAAGAAGCCGCTCCAGAATCGGGAGGAGGAACGCGGCGGTCTTTCCGGTCCCCGTCTGGGACGTGCCGATGATATCCCGTCCCAAGACCGCGGGCGGGATCGCACCCCGCTGGATCGCGGTCGGGGTTCGGTATCCGATCTGCTCGATGCCGCGCTGCAAGCGCGCATGGAGCGGGAGGTCATGGAATGTCGACTCTTCTTCGCCCAAGGGACCCTTCCCGGAGCGCGAGTTGGGCGAGGGGATAGCGTTGGCTACCGCTTCGGGCGCTCGAAAGCATCGGGATCGGCGTCGCGTGCGGTACCGGGTACCGCCGAAGAGCCCGCAGGCGGGACTGTTTCTGAGCAGGGTAGGGACGCGTAGCCGGCTCGGCCCTTCCAGGGGGTCGAGGTAGGACCCTCACCCTCCCGAGAAGCGAGTGGAGAAGGAGGTGAATGCAGAGGATGGCGAATCCAACGGAGCGGAACCTGGCCTACGGCTTTGGGTGCCTCGGCGGAGTCGTCCTGATGATTGCGTCGGCGATCGTCGGAGCGATCACGGCCGGTATCGGCCCGGGGCCGGTCCCATCGCCGTCGCCGGAGCGGTCGAAGCGGACGTGGTCCTGTTCGTGCTGGGCGGTCTCATCCTTCGTTTCGGCTACTTGGGGCGGAAGGGCTGGAGCGAGCACCCGGTCACCGGTCGGTCTCCTTCTGGTCGTCCCGGCGGCCGTAGGGCGGGGTCTCCTGGGCCCCCGGGTGCGGGCGCGTTCCCGCGGGTCGCGGCGATCTGCACCCTGGTCGCGGGGCTGCTCTTCCGGATCGAGCGGGTCACGGGCGCGGTTCGCGCGGTTCGCTCGGCCGTGCCGAGTCAGGACCGCACGGACCGGATCGGGAGAGATCCCGATCGTCCCTGGGTCCGAACCTCTTCGGCTCGGTTCCCTGGCCAAAACGGGCGGGGGCCGTAGCCCGGTGACGGCGGGTCCCGGCGGCCGAACTACGGCGTCCAGGTCGGACCGCCGTAGCCGCTCGGGAGCTCGGGCGGATCGGGCCCGCCGAACGGATCGGGCCGCCGCTCGGGGGCGCGCCCGTGCTTCTTCGCGAGGTAGGCGTCGATCGCGGCGGCGGCCCGTTCGCCCGCGCCCATCGCATGGACCACCGAGCGACCGCCGGTCGCAAAGACCCCTTCGACGTCCGTCATCCAGCCTTCGCGCTTACCTTCGGGCCAACCCATCGAAGCGAACTTGAAGTCGTAATCCGGGTCGAACCCGGAGACGTCCGCGACCTCGCCGACCGCGACGATGACCATGTCGCACTCGATCGTCTCATCGGAGTTCGGCACTGTGACGAGCGTGCGCCGCCCCTTTGGGTCCAACGGTCCGTGCTCCGTGCGCTCCACGACGATGCC
>JAKAPG010000096.1 GCA_021823085.1 Thermoplasmata archaeon
CGCAGGTGAGGCGAGGAAGGGGGCCGCCGGCGGGCGATCGGCAGAATCGGGGACGGCGGCCGAGGGCCCCCGTCAGGCAGTACTTAAACTACCAAACTCTCGCCTAGACGTCGAGGTAGCGGTAGAACTCGAACGGGTGCGGCCGCAGGTTGAGCTGCAGCTGCTCCTCGCGCTTGAGCTCGTGCCACATCTCGAGCACGGAGGAGTCGAAGACGCCCCGCAGGAACCCGTCGTCGGAGCTGAGGCACTCCAGCGCCTCGCCGAGGGAGCCGGGAAGCTCCCGGACCCCGAGCTCGCGCCGGCGCGTCGGCGACAGCTTGTAGATGTCGTGGTCGACGGGGGGCGGGGGCTCGATCTTCCGCCGGATCCCGTCCAGGCCCGCGAGGGCCAGGGCGGCCTCGGTGAGGTAGATGTTCGCCGCCGAGTCCGGCGTCCGGTACTCGATCCGCTTCGCCTCCGGCCGTCCGCGGTGGTAGAACGGGATGCGGACGTTCGCGGAGCGGTTCGAGCGGCTCCACGCGATGAAGACGGGCGCCTCGTACCCCGGGACCAGGCGCCGGTAGGAGTTCGTGGTGGGGTTGGTGATGGCGCAGAGGGCGCGCGAGTGCTCGAGGAGTCCCCCGACATAGTAGCGGCAGGTCTGGCTCACCTCGGCGTAGGCGTCGTTCGCGTCGAAGAACGCCGGGACGCCGCCCGTCCACAGCGACTGGTTCATGTGCATGCCGATGCCGTTGTCGCCGAAGACCGGCTTCGGCATGAACGTCGCGACCTTTCCGTGCTGGCGCGCGACGTTCTTGATCACGTAGCGGACGTCCTGGACGTGGTCCGCCGAGGGGACCAGGTCGTCGAAGCGGATGTTGATCTCGCTCTGGCCCGCCGTCGCGACCTCGTGGTGGTGGGCGTCCATCCGGATGTGGAAGTTGTCGGCGAGGATGTTGCACATCTCGCTGCGCATGCCCTCCAGGTGGTCTGCCGGTCCGGCCCGGTGGTAGCCTTCCTTGAAGCGGATCGCCCAGTGCCCGTCGTTCGCCTGCCACGGCGCCTCGCGGCTCTCGATCAGGTAGCCGGCCCCGCCCCACGCGTCGCGGACCGAGTCCGCCGACGGGATCAGCTTGACGCTGTCGAAGACGAAGAACTCGATCTCCGGCCCCCAGTACGAGCGGTCGTACCCGGCCGAGGCGAGGACCTCCCCGGTCCGCCGCGCGATCCCGCGCGGGTCGTGGGAGTAGGGTTCCTTCGAGGCCCCGACCAGAACGTCGCAGATGAATCGCGCCGTCCCGCCGTGGTCCGCGCCCCAGGGGACGATGCCCATGGTCGACGGGTCCGGCAGCAGGATCATGTCGGATTCGTAGATCTCCCGGAACCCGCGGACCGACGAACCGTCGAGCTTGGGGATCCCGGAGGAGAACATCTCCGGTTCGACGGTGTCCGCCGGCAGGTGGATGTGGTTGTAGCCGCCGAGAAGATCCGTGTAGAACAGTTCGACCCAGCGTAGGCCCGCGGACCGGATCTGGTCCAGCACCTCGGTCCCGCGCGCCTCCGCCGTCGCCCCGCTCGCCCGTGTCGCTGCCGCCGCCATCTCCCGACCCCCACGCACCGGACGGTCCGGGGCTACTTCAAACCTGTTCCCGGGAATCTGGACACTTGACCATGTTTTGTCTCAGTTTGATTAAATACGTCCTGTGCCTTTCCTTCGCTTGGTGCGTTTGTCCATGCTGGACGAGCTCGACCGGCTGATCCTGCAGGAGCTCAACATCGATGCCCGCCGCTCCCACCGCGAGATCGCGCAGCGCCTGAAGATCTCCCCGACCACGGTGAGCCACCGGGTCGCCCGCCTCGAGAAGGACGGGGTCATTCGGGGCTACGTCCCGCTCCTGGACGACGAGCTCCTCGGCTGGGACCTCACGGCCACGATCGGGATCCGCATCTCGAAGGGGCGCGTGCGCGAGGTCGAGGAGCGGCTGGCGCGGGACCTTCGCGCCTACGCCATCTACGACGTGACGGGGGACTTTGACGCCCTGCTCATCGGCCGGTTCCGGGACCGGCGGGACCTGGACCGGTTCGTCAAGCATGCGCTCCAAGACCCGCATGTCGAGCGGACCAACACGCAGGTCGTCCTCAATCGCGTCAAGGAGGACCGGCGGGTGCCCGTGTCGGTCCGGTCCGCGGGAAACCCATAAGAGCGGTCCGGTCGGTGGCCGGGCGGAGCCGACCATGGACTGGGGAATGCGCAACCGGATCCAGCGGATGTTCCGCGGCGACCGCGGCAACACCGTGATGCTCGCGGTCGACCACGGCTACTTCATGGGCCCCACGCGCCGGCTCGAGAACCCCGCGGCGACGATCCGGCCGCTGCTGCCGTACGCGGATGCCCTCGCGCTCACCCGCGGGGTGCTGAGGACCTCGGTACCTCCCGCGACCGACACCCCGATGGTCCTGCGCGTGTCGGGCGGCGCGACGGTCCTGAAGGAGGATCTCAGCCACGAGGCGATCACGACGAGCGTCCAGGAGGCGCTCCGCCTCAACTGCTCCGCCGTGGCGCTGTCGGTCTTCGTCGGCGCTCCGCACGAGCACGACTCGTTGGTCAACCTCGCCCGCCTGGTCGACGACGGCGAGGCCGCGGGGCTCCCCGTGATGGCGATCACCGCCGTCGGTAAGGAGCTCGAGAAGCGGGACGCGCGCTACTTGGCGCTCGCCTGCCGGGTCTCCGCCGAGCTCGGGGCCCACCTGGTCAAGACCTACTACTGCGACGACTTCGAGAAGGTCGTGGAAGGCTGCCCGGTGCCGATCGTCGTCGCCGGTGGACCCAAGCTCGACAGCGACCGCGCGGCGCTCGAGCTCGCCGCCAACGCGATCCGTCTCGGGGCGCACGGGATCGACATGGGCCGGAACATCTGGCAGTCCGACCACCCCGTGGCGATGCTCAAGGCGCTGAGGGCCATCGTCCACGAGAAGGCCGACGCCGACGCGGCCCTGGGGATCCTCGCGGCGGAGCGTTCCCGCGGGCGGACCGCCACGACACCGGCGGCCGCCTGAGCCCCGAATCCGCGCCGCGCGCAGGGTTCATTAGTCCGACCCGGCTCGGCCCCCCCGCGCGGGGATTGCCAAGCCTGGTCAAAGGCGCCAGATTCAGGGTCTGGTCTCGTAGGAGTTCGTGGGTTCAAATCCCTCTCCCCGCACCCCACTTAAGTTCATATTCTAGTCTACCCCTCTCTCGGAGCGATGCCCCGAAAGCCCGCTGCCCCGGACGAGCTGGAGGATCCCCACTATGTGCGCCAGTACATCCAGCGGAGGCTCGACCTCCTCGCCTCCGACGGGCCTTTGGGTAACGGCCCCCCCTTGGGTAGGCGCGAGCGCGACGCCCTCCTCGCATTCGTTCGGGCTCGTCGACCAGAGGTGAGTGACCTCCGTATCCGAACCTACCTCTCATGGCTCCCAGCAGGCGCTGCCCAGCTAGGGAGCAAGTTCCTGGAGCCTGACCGGGAAACGCCCGCCCAGTTCAACGAGGCCTTTACTCCGAAGAAGTACGCGCGGGGATCGCGCGTCACCATCGCCCAGTGCCTGCTCACTTTCTGGCGGTGGTGGTTTGAGCAACAGGGCCGCGATTTTCCTGCATGGCTTCGAATCCGGCTGGAACGCTGGAAGCCAGTCGCCAGGCCCTCGGACATGCTCACACGGGACGACATCGCCCTGATGGCGGAGCATGCCCAGAACTTTCGCGACAAGGCCTGGGTCTGGACGCTCTTCAACTCCGGCTGCCGCCCCGGGGAAATCTACCGACTGCGGGTCGGTGATGTGGTCCCGCACGACGAGGGCTACATCGAGCTGAGAGTCACAAGAGAGAAAGGGGCGCCCCCCGAGCCCGCCCCAATCTACGAGGATGCGGTGCCCGCACTGCTGGCTTGGCTCGCCGCCCACCCCCGTCGCGAGGAGCTCAGCGCCCCGTTGTGGGTCGACGTCGGGGGCCAACGCGTCGGTCACCTTGCGACCTACCGGACGATGTACAAGGCGCTCGAAACTGCGGCTCAGCGGGCCAGGATCGCCAAGCCGGTCACTGCCTACGCCCTGAGGCGGTCGCGCCTAACGATGCTGGCGAAAGATCCCGCGATCTCGACTTCCATCCTCGAGAAAGTGGCGGGTTGGGTGCCGGGCAGCAAGGTGGCACAGCACTACGTCCACCTCAGCGGCAGGGACGTCATCAGTGCCCTGAACGCCCGATATGGCGTCAAGGTCACGGACCCTAAGGACCTGCCTCCCCCTGCCCGAACACCCTCGAGGTGCGGCCGCTGCAAGACGATGAACCCTGCCGGGGCGGCTTACTGCATGACTTGCGGAGGACCCCTGTCCCTGCCAGCCGTGAAGCAGATAGAAGAAGCGCGATCCGCCGAAGAGCGGCTTGCGGACCTGCTCCGAAGACCAGAGGCGGTCGAGTTCCTGGCAAAGCTGCTCGCAGAGGACGAGGAGGGCACACATCGGCGAGGTCGCCACGCGAACGGCGACGATGGCGGTTCTCGCCTCGAAGCAGCTCCCGCCACGAGCGAGTCCAAGGCGGGGCTCGAAGCCGGTCGCCGTTCTCCCGCCCAGAAGGTCGTGCCCCTGTCGGACGCGGAAGCGCTAATACAGGCGGGCTACGAGTTCGTCTCCGTCTTGGGTGCCGATCGCGCGGTTCTCCGCGCCCCGCCTGAGCTCTGAGTCGGCGGACGACCCATTCGTCGTTTCCCGCCGAGCGACGTTAGGAATCCGCCCCGGTCGTTGGAAACCGGGTTGGTTGAAAACTGCCGCTGTGCCTCAGGGCAGATCCGCGCTGGCAAGGCACTCCTTCTCGGCAACGACGCCCCCTCCGAAACCCCTACAGTTGTCTGCCGGGGGAGTATCGTCCCTCCTGCATCAAAAGGTCCTTAGTTCGGTCGCGTCTGTGGGCGCACGTGACGGATAGGGGTCCAGCCGCCGACGGTAGGGACCGCCCGCGTATGGGACGGGAACAGGCCGTAGCCCAGTTCGTCAAGGAGAACCTCGGCGACCTCCTGAGTGCGGGTGCGACACATACCCGCGTCAAGCAAATGCGTCAAACATTCACGGAGCACCACCATCTTGAGCCAGCAGACCGGTTCACACTCCTCGATGTCGGGCTCGCCGTGGTCGAGAAATTCGTAAGTGCCCGCCGGGAGATTGCAACAGATCAACTCGAAGCAAGCCTGCTTGACATCCCCTTTATACGCGATGACGTAGGCGCCTCCCGGGTCCGCGACACTATCGAACTCTCCCGGCCAACTGCACAACGTCAGTTGACTGCGGAAGACATGAGACGGCTCAGGGAGGAAGAGTATCTCAGAAAGGTCGAGGCGCAGTTCGAGGCCAAGGCGAATTCAGAGGCACAAACTCGAATCTCTGAGGACCGGCTCAAACTCCTCGCCGCGATGAAGGCCGTCGTCGAGAAGAAGGAGGCCCTCGACGCGATTCAATCCGCTCTAGACTCCGTCCCACCTGAGGCAGACCTCGAGACTTTGGTTGAAGTTGCTCCAGCCCCGGACGATAGTGGACCCGTCCTGCCGTGGTGGAAGGACTTCGGTCTGGAGGCCAACCCTTTCTCATCGAACTTGGGACTCGACAACATTCCTGAGGAGAAATACGACAGCGTGGTGGTTCCAACCCCATTCGTGAATTCATACGTCGCAAGAATGGACTCAGACCCGTTCAACTACTTTGGCAAGACTTTGGTCGTCCTTGGTGCGTTTGGATCTGGCAAGTCGACTCTGCTGAAGTTCATCGCGAGCCACGCTGGGCGGAAAGGCGTGTTTCCGATTGGGACTGAAATTACCTCGGAACCCAGCTTCCCGAAGCCCATTCACCAGTTCCTTTCTCAGGTAGGGGACAGCGTCTTGGAGGCGTTTCCTGGGCGCGTGGACGAAGATCCGCGTCCGGTCTTCGGAAGGTCTGACGAAGTGGCGCGGCTCGTTCACATTCTCGGTAGCACACTTGTCGGTAGCAGTGTGACAAAGGGCTACTTGATTCTTGTCGATGGACTCCACAAGCCTGAGAAGTACCTCGACCGCAGCCTCGAGTTCCTGCAACAGCTTCAGTCGATTCAGGAACGGCTCAATCAGAAGAAAGTGCCTTGTGGGATAATCGTGGCCGGCTCACCGCGATGGGAATCTGAGCTGCGGAACAATCCCTCAATGTCGGGCAGCTTCTACAGCATCGACACCATTCCCCCGTTGACTGAAGACAGCGCGATTCAGGCGGTCATTCGTCGCATCGCGTCGTTTACCCCGAGTGGTACCGTCCCTCCGAGGATCGTAAGCACTCACCTTTCCGGACCGCCTGAGGGCCCCATACCGTACAGATCGGAA
>JAKAPG010000097.1 GCA_021823085.1 Thermoplasmata archaeon
TTCCGATCTGTTCAAGCTCTTCTACCTCGCGCATCGCTATCCGATCCTGCGCCCCGGGGATCGCGTTCTCGACCTCGGGGCCGCCCCCGGTGGCTGGGCGATGGCCGCGCTGGATCTCACAGCGCCCGACGGCGAAGTGGTCGGAGTGGACCTCCGGAAGATCGAGCCGGCCCCCCGGCTCACCGTCGTCCGAGGACGCGTGGGAGATGCCGATCTCGTCGGACGCCTCGGCGGGAGAGAGTTCGACACCGTCCTTTCGGACATGTCCCCACGCATCAGCGGAGCGTACGCCACGGACCACGCTCGTTCGGTCGAGCTCGTGCGGGTGGCCGCGCAACTCGCCCACGAGGTCCTCGCGGAGGGAGGGTCGTTCGTCGCCAAGCTGTTCGACGGTGACCTGCGTCCGGAGCTCGAGGCAGAGCTGGCCCGGCGGTTCCGCACGCTCGATCGGACGAAGCCGCCGGCCTCCCGCAGCCCGTCGAGCGAGATGTACCTGATCGGACTCGAGCACCGGCCGGCCCAGACTCCCTAGAAGGGCTCGACGGGAGTCACCTCGATCTCCCTGCTCGGGATATATAGAACGATGAGATGAGCCCGTTCCGCCGTTTTTGAGGGTTGACTATTCGTGATCCGTTTCGGACCGGCGGGGATCCCTCTCTCCTGCAAAGGGCGCACTTTGCGCGACGGAATCGCCGACGTACACCACCTCGGGTTGGCCGCGCTCGAAGCCCAGTTTATCAAGGTGAATCCGCTCCAACGTGTCGCTCTCGAGGAGGAGGTAGGGAAGCGCCCGCGCGACCTCGTTCAGCAGCTGGCGATCGCGGTCGGCGCGACCGCGCTCGATGCCGCCGAGCCTACGCTCGGCACGCTGACCGCGCCGATCAAGAAGCACGACACCGTGACGACACTCACGACGAGCCTCGCGAAGGACTACGCCGACCTTCAGACGACGAGGGCGCTCGCGCGCTCCCTCGACGTCGAACTCATGTTGCACGCACCGTACTACGTCGACTTCTTTGGTAGCTCCGAAGCGCGCGTGCGGTCCACTCGGCAGATCCAGTGGGCCGGCGTGCTTGCCGAGGGGTTGGGGGCGCGCTACCTTGTGACCCATCTTGGGTTCTACGGCCCCGCCTCGCGCGAGGCCTCCTTCGATGCGATGGCCAGGATCCTCGGAGAGCTCTCGCGTTGGCTTACGACGTACACTCACGGAGGTACGCGTCTCGCGATCGAACCGAGCGGGCACCCGGATGTCTTCGGCTCTCGGCAGGAGATCCTCGCCCTCTCCCGGAAGGTCCGGGGCATCGTCCCGGTGCTCAACGTGCCGCACATCATGGCCCGGGAGAGGATCCCTCTCGAGAAGCCCGAAGATTACGCACCGCTCGTCGAGGAGTTCCGGTCCGCGAGCGGCGGAACGCTCTACCTCAATTTCTCCGGGGTCGAGTACTTCGGTCCCGGCGTCATGCGACTCACCCCGGTCAAGCGGGGCATGATCCGCTTCGACCCGCTCGCGGAGCTGCTGACGGAACGCGACTACGACGCGACCGTGATCTCGAGCTCGCCGCTCCTCGAGCACGACGCGATGTCGATGAAGCTCCTGTACGAACGGGCGCTGACGCGTCGTTGGATGCGGAAGCACGCTCCCCCATCGCCCGCTCGTCCGGCAGCGAGGGTCCCTCCCGCCGCGAAGCCCCCTGCCACGCGCCCGGCTCCCCCTCGCGGGAGGGCGCGAACGACTCGGCCCTCCCACCCAACAGCAAAAGCGAAAGCCCATCCGCGCCCTCGCACCCGATCGCACAAGGCGGGTCATGGCCGATCGCACTGACCGGACCGCGTTTCTGCGCGCCGACGAGTACATCGCCGAGCGCGCGCGCACGGCGCTTGCGCAGATCGACCCGATCCTGCTGCAACGCATCCTCGAGCTGCTGGCCCGAGCCCCGAAGGTCTTCGTGTACGGGGCGGGGCGTAGTGGGATCATCGGTCGCGCGCTCGCGATGCGGCTCGTGCAGGCCGGCCTCTCGGCGTACGTGATCGGGGAGAGCGTCACGCCGATCGTTCAAAGGGGCGACCTCGTGATCATCTTCTCGAACCGAGGCGAGAGCTACTCGAGCATCCAGACCGCGAACATCGTTCGCCGCGAGGGCGCGGAGCTGATCGTGGTCACGGGTCGGTCGAGCTCGAAGCTCGCGCATGCGGCGACCGTTCTCGTCGCTCTCCAATTTCCCGATGACCCGGATCGGCCGCTTCTCGCGCCGCTCGGCACGGTCTTCGAGGCCGCGAGCCTCCGCTTCGGCGACGCGCTCGTCGCGGAGTGGATGCATGTGCGCGGCGAGACGGAAGAATCGATGCGACGCCGCCACGCCATCATGGTCTAGCCCGTTTCCGGCGGAATCTTTAAACTCACCCGGCTCTCGACCGGATGTGCCACGTGAGGCGGGTCGCCCGGCGCGTCCGGGCTCGCTGATTCCGGTACCGACTCGGTTTTTCGTTACGAGCGGCAAGGGGATCAACAAGACGAGCGAGCTCAACGCCTTCGACCTCGCCCTGCTCGACGGCCGGATCGGCGAGCAGAACCTCGTCAGCGTTTCCAGCGTCCTCCCGATCGGAATCCGCCAGGTCGATCGGATCGCACTCGAGCGTGGAGCGATCACGCACTGCGTGCTCGCCCGCCACGGGGGCGGCGAGGGCGAGGTCATCAGTGCCGGGATCGCCTACGGCTTCCGCACCGATGGCCAGGGCGGCTACGTGGCCGAGGGTCATCTCCACGGGACGCAGAAGTCGCTCAAGGAGTTCCTGAAGTGGCGCATGGAGGAGATCGCGCACTTCCGCGGCGTCGAGCTGAGGCGGATCCACTACCGGACCGAAGAGCTCGTGATCCCGATGGACCACTACGGTGTCTGCATCGCAGCGTGCGTGTTTCTTCCCTAACGGCGTTCCTACAGGAGCTTTCGGAACAGCAGTTTGTCCTCGAGGCTTCCCTCGAGCTTCAGACGCCCGGTCACGATCGCCTTCATCGGACCGATGTCCTTGGAAACGAGCCCGCGGAACGTATCGGGATCCGTTCGGATCGTGACATCGGCCCTGGCCGGAGCCGAGCTGCGCAGGTTCTCCAAACGCCCGCCCCGAAGATCGACAGCGTAGGTCTCCGTGGTGGACAACCGAATTGCGATGGTGCGCTCAATCCCCGAGAGCTCCTGCGCGACGGCCGGGTTGCGCTCGGCATGCCGGTTGAACCGGTCCACGACGGCGGCGAGCGTGGCCTCGATGTCCGCGCTCATCCTTCGAACTGTTCGAGCCGTCGAGTCGAACGTTCGCGCATAAGTCTTTTCGTCGGAGCCCAGGACCTGCGCAACCAACCGATGGTTCGATCCCCTCGAGACGCCGTCCACCGGCGGACGAAGTCCATCGTGTGCGGGTCGGAGGGGTACCCGCTCCCGATCGGCTCTCCGATCTCCGCGGCGAGGGCCGCGATGGCTCGATCCCGTTCGACCTTGGCCACGATCGAGGCCGCGCCTACCACGAGGTCGTCGCGATCCATGTGGTGGCGCGCCGTCACGGGCGCCGGGTGGCCCGAGCGAGCCCGCAAGGTCCGCGCGAACCGTCGGACGTTGGGATCGCACGCGTCGGCCCGGGTCTCCCCGGGGCACACGGCGCGCACCAGTTGGGCGAACGCCTCGATCTCGAGATCGTTCAATCCGTGCTTCGCCACGGCCGCGTCGATCTGGGACGGCCCCAGACGGACGGTCCGGCACTCGCCGAGCCTCCCGAGCTCGGAGTAGATCTCCTCGCGACGTCGGCCGGGGAGCAGTTTCGAGTCACGAACCCCGAGTTCCGAGAGCCGGGGGATCTCCTCCGCGGCGATGGAGAAGCCGCCCACGACCAAGGGACCGATGATCGAGCCCCTTCCGGCTTCGTCTAAGCCGAGGACCGACCGCACGCCTTCGCCTCGTGCGGAGAAGGCGGGCCGGGTTATCTATCTCTCCCTCGGGCGAGAGCGGGCGTCGCACCCCGTGAGGAGTTCAACCGAAGCGCGGGCGCAGGGGCGCTCCGCCCAACCCCGAGGTGACGACCCCGTCCGCGCGGCCGAGCACCGACAGGAACCCAACGTTCGCCTCTCGCATCCTCTCGGCAACCCCGGCGCAGGTGTCCGAGCGTTGGCACACGAGGACATCGCTCGTCAACGCCGTTAGGTCAGGAGCAGTTGAGGCGCAGGCCGGTGCCACGGCATGTCGATGCCGAGACCATATGTACGCACCATCGAATCCTCGGACGATGGTGTATCGAGGATTGGTCGTTCCGCTCCCTACCCTCTTTGATGCCAAGGGCGGTCTTGACCCCGTAGCGAGCGCCGAGTTCGCCGCGGACATTCGCAAGAACGGGGCCGATCGACTGTTCGTCCTGGGCTCGCTCGGTGAGTTTCCTTCCGTTTCCTTCGACGAGCGGGAGGCGCTTGTCTCCGCGATTGTCGCTTCTCGGCCGGAAGCGAAGGATGTGTGGGTCGGGGTCGGGGCCCCGTCCACTCGGGATGCGATTCGGTACGCGAAGTCGGCCGAGAGCGCCGGCGCGAGCGCGATCGTTGCCGTCCCGCCGTACTACCTCCACCCATCCCCGGCGGCGATCGAGCGGTATTACCGTGCCATTCACGCGGCGGTGAAGCTCCCAATGTACTCCTACAACATCCCCTCCTTGGTCGGCTATTCGCTGGACTCGGCGATGGTCCATCGGCTCGCGAAGGATGGCGTGCTCGTCGGCACCAAGGACACTTCGAACTCGCTGGCCAGCGTCGGGCAGTTCCTCGCGGGAGCACCGAGCGGGTTCGAGGTCTATCCCGGGGACGATCACCTCGCGGCCGAGGGCATTCGTCTCGGCGCGGCCGGAGCGGTCATGGGCCTCGCGAACGTCCTTCCCAAGCTCGCGCGCGACCTCGTGATGGCCGCCCACAGCTCGAACGCCACCGAGACGGCCCGGCTTCAGGCCCTGATCGAGGCGCTCGAGTTCATCGTGGCGGGCGGCCCGTTCCCTGCGGCCGGAAAGTTCCTGGCGGCGCATCTCCGGAGGGCGAAGGCGGGGTACCGTGCTCCCTACGATCCGCTCACGCCCGAGGAGGAGCGGCGCGTGCTGGACCGGTGGTCGGCGTTGAAGGACCGTCTCGGCGAATTCGTCTGACACGGCCATGCGCGCTCTCATCGTAGTACCTCCCACGCCCGGTTGCCGCGTAGCGGACGTACCTTCTCCGCCGCTCCGCCCGGGGGAGGTGCGGATCGGTGTGATCGAATGCGGCGTCTGCGGGACCGACCACGACATCGCGGCGGGAAAGTACGGCAAGCCTCCCGCAGGTTCCGACTTCCTCATCCTCGGCCACGAGAACCTCGGAACGGTCCGTGAGGTCGGGCCCGGCGTGGACGGGTTCGCACCGGGAGACCTCGTCGTCGCCACGGTTCGAAGGGGATGCGGACTCTGCCGGTTCTGCGCGGCCAACCGGTCCGACTGTTGCGAAACGGGGCTCTACACCGAGCGCGGGATCATCGGCGCCCACGGGTACATCGCCGAGGAGTACGTCGAGCGCCCCGAGTATCTCCTCCACGTTCCGCCCGCGCTTCGTCCGATCGCGGTGCTGATGGAACCGCTCAGCGTGGTCGAAAAGGCGATCGAGACCGGGCAGAAGGTGCTCGATCGACGCGAGCCGACGCCGGGATTCCCTCCCCAGCGGCCACCGACGGCCCTCGTCACCGGGACGGGCGCGATCGGGATGCTCGCCAGCCTTGTCCTCTCCGTCCGCGGCTACGAGGTGACCGCGATCGACCGGCACGGCGACGCGACGCTCGCGGCCCGCGTCCTCCGCCGAATCGGGGCCACGCACGTGGACAGCTCCTCGGGGATCGACGCGATCGGGACCGCGCACTACGACCTGATCGTGGAGGCGTCCGGGGCGATCACCCTCGACTTCCAGCTCGTCAGCCGTCTTGCCCCGAACGGCGTCCTGGTCCTTACCGGGATCCCGGACGCTTCCGCCCCCCCGATCTCGGTCGCCGGAGGCGCGCTGCTCCGAGGGATGGTCCTCGCGAACCAGGCGATCGTCGGCAGCGTCAACGCGAACCGCACCCACTTCGAGCTGGGCCTCAACGACCTTCTCCGCTTCGAGGAGCGATGGCCCGGGGTCACGGCCGAACTCATCAGCCAGCGCCGACCGCTGAACGAGGCCCCGCAGGTGCTCGGCGAGCACGTCGGCGGAGCGGTCAAGATCGTGCTCACGGTCTCGACCTTGACCCCCTTCTCGGACCTGTCTCCGCGGCGATAGGAAGACGGCAAGAG
>JAKAPG010000098.1 GCA_021823085.1 Thermoplasmata archaeon
GGATCAACGTCGAGGTCGAGGGCGCGCGCATCTTCTCTCCCAGCGAGAAGGCCTTCGAGATCAACGAGAAGCACGCCGGCAATGAGGTCGGCTACGTCGTCGAGCGTGACGGGTTCGACAAGGCGCTCGCGATCGACGCCGCGAACGCGGGCACCGAGATCCGGCTCAAGACGGCCGCGACCGGGATTCTGAAGGAAGGCGGCAGGGTCGTCGGCGCCCGGGTCAAGCAGTTCGGTGAACCGTTCGAGATACGGGCGACCGTGACCGTCGGCGCTGACGGGTTCGAGAGCCAAGTCGGCCGATGGGCGGGCCTTCCCACCAACATCGCCATGCGCGACATGGATACCTGCCTCCAGTACCGCATGACGAACGTCGACTGCGATACCCGTTACTGCGACTTCTACCTCGGTGAGGTCGCCCCGGGCGGCTACGTCTGGGTCTTCCCGAAGGCGGACGGGCTCGCGAACGTTGGGATCGGCGTCCAGCTCAGCAAGGTGAAGGGGATCGCGGACCCTCGCAAGTACCTCGACGCGTGGATCGCGAAGCACCCGGCCTACGCGAAGGGCAAGACGATCGACGTCGTCGGCGGCGGGGTCTCGATATCGCAGCCGGTGAAGCAGTCGGTCACCGACGGGCTCATGCTCGTGGGGGACGCGGCGCGCATGATCGACCCGCTCACGGGCGGCGGCATCGCGAACGGGTGCATCGCAGGGAAGATCTGCGGCGAGGTCGCGGCCCAAGCGGTCCACGCGGGGGATGCCTCGCGCGGTTTCCTCGACCGCTACGAGAAGGGGTGGCGGTCGAAGCTCGAGGAGAAGCTCTACCGCAACTGGTACGCCAAGGAAAAGCTCTGCACGCTCCCGGACGAGACATTCGATAAGATCATCGACGCCCTTCAGGGCGTCCACCTCGAGAAGCTCAGCGTCCACAATATCCTCAAGGCCGTCCACGACAAGTACCCCGAGGTCACGAAGGAGTTCGAGGCGTTCCTCTGAGGACGCTTCGGAACCGGAGGTAGGATGCCCGGAGCGCCCAACCGACCACCGGAAACGAAGGCCCCGCCTCCGGTCCCCAGCGTGGATGCTCCCGAGCTGCGCGTGCTCCGCCGCCTCGCACCGAGCCGGATCGCGCTCAACCTCGACGTCTGGCGGGGCGCACCGAACCATGAGCTCGTGGATCCGCTCGAGCGGGCCGAGGCGGCGTACGGCCGGAAGGACTGGCACGAGGCCGAGAACCAGCTCGACCGCCTTTCGATACGGTTCCACGAGCCGCGCTGGCCGACCCTACCCGAACCGTTCCGCCAGCTCCGTGTGCCGATCCCGCCGCCGCATCCGCCGCAGTGGGACCCAGAGTTCCACGCTTCGCCCGGGGAGAAGGAGGTGATCAAGGCCCGCAGGACTGCCGAGACCCAGGCCGCTCTCGTGGTCGCCTCGCTCGCGTGGGCGAAGGCGAAGGGGATCGACGTGGGGGACTTCGAGACAAAGTCGGAGTCCGCTCGGGCGGCGTTCGCCGCCGGGGGACCCGTCGAGGACCTCTACGCCGTGATCGACCCGATATGGGAGGCGTTGCACGCCCGGATCCCGATGCCGAGGTCGGCGGCCGCCCGGCCGAGTCCGACGCCGACCGTCCGATCCGAAGAGGCGTAGGGCCGTGGGGGCCGATCGGTCCATCGTACGCAAGGACGAGGGAGAGGTCACGAGCTGGCCGCGGGGCCTCGCGGGATACGTTCCGGCAGGATCGCCGGACCGGGGCCCGCCGCCCGAAGAGGAGGACCGGGTCGCCCAGCGGATCCGCCTCGCGGCGCGGCTCATCGAATTGCTCCGATCCTCCGGGCGCGAGGACCCGTCCTGGGCCCGCGAGCTGCGGAACGCCGAGACGGCGTACCGTGAACACGATCGCGCTCGAGCGCGGGACATCGTCGAGCGGTTGATCGGGGCCCTCGGAGCGGCGGCCGAGGTCTTCGGAACGAAAGACCCCGTGACGCGCTAGGCTTACAGGCCCGCTCGGCTCCCTCGGCAACGATGTCGGTTCCTCGGTTCGGGACCTTCTCGATTGTCGCCTATGACCGAGCCCACGCGTCCTGGGGCGTCGCCGTACAATCGAAGTTCATCAGCGTCGGCTCGGTCGTCCCTTGGGCCCGGGCGAACGTCGGTGCGCTCGCGACCCAGGCGTTCGCGAACGTCCGCTACGGGCCGGAGGGACTCCGGATGCTCGCAAAGGGTCGGTCGGCCGGCGACGTCGTACGGTCGCTGACCGGCGCGGATCCCGGCAAGGACGAGCGCCAACTCGGCGTCGTCGACCGGAGGGGAGAGGCGGCCGCATTCACGGGGTCGAAGTGCATGGACTGGGCAGGTCACGAGACGGGGGACGGGTTTGCTTGCCAGGGGAACATCCTGTTCGGCTCGGCCGTGGTGCAGGCGATGGCCCGGACCTACGAGAGGACGCCGGGCGATCTTCCCGAGCGCCTCATGGCCGCGCTGTCCGCCGGGCAGCGGGAGGGAGGCGACCGCCGCGGCATGCAGTCCGCCGCGCTCCTGATCGTCCGCGAGAAGGGGGGGTACGACGAAGGGAGCGACCGGTACGTCGACATCCGCGTCGACGACCACCCCGCACCGATCGAGGAGCTGAAGCGGATCTTCCGGCTCTACGACCTCACCATGTTGAGCCGGGAGGACCCGGCGACCCTCCTCCCGATCGAGGGGGATGTCGCGAAGAGCCTCCAGCACGACCTCGGCGTCCTGGGCTACTACCTCGGGCGCCCGAGCGGGGCATGGGACGAGCCGAGCCGGGCGGCATTCCAGAAATTCGTCCACGAGAACAACTTCGAGAACAAGCTCAGGACCGACGACAAGGTCTGGCCCTCGATCGTTCGCTACCTCGCGGAGACGGCGCAGGCCGAGGTCGCTCGTCGGACGAGGACGGCGCCGATCCAACCGCACGCGCTCGAGCGAGGACCCGGGGCCGAGCCGGGGGGAAAGCCATCCGGGAAGAAGCCCGCCCCGTCCAAGTGACGGTAACCCTCGCGCGACGGTACGACGACCCTCGGGCCGCCGGGCAGGTCGCCACGGCCATCGGGGCCGACAACCCGAACCACATCCACGTGCGCGTAGCCCGTGGGGCCATCGAGATCCGCGTCGCGGCTCCCTCGGCGGCGAGCGCGCGCGCCACGCTCGAGGATCTGATGGCCTGCGTTCAGGCCGCGGAACGGACGATCGGCCTCGGCCGCGTGCGCCCGCGCGGACGCACGGATCGCGAGCGGCCGATACCGTCAAGAACCGTCCCGAGGTCGGGACGAAAGGTGGCGGCTCTGGACGAGACGGTGACCCGCGACATCCTCACGCGCGCCCGGACGATCGCCGTCGTCGGGCTCTCGGACAAGGCCGAGCGCGATTCGAACGAGGTCGCGCGCTACCTGATGTCGAAAGGCTATCGCGTCATCCCCGTCAACCCGATGCTCCCGGAGATCCTGGGGGAACGTTCGTACCCGAGCCTGAGCGCGGTCCCCGAAAGCATCCCGATCGACATCGTCGACATCTTCCGGCGCAGCGACCGGGTGCCGCCGATCGTGGAGGAGGCGCTCGCGCGAAAGATCCCGACAATCTGGCTGCAGCTCGGCGTCGAAAGTCCCGAAGCCGCCGCGAAGGCACGGGCCGGGGGAGCCCATTTCTACCAGAACACGTGCATCATGCAGGACCATCGCCGACTGGGAATCCCCGCCCGCGCTCCCGGTACGTGATCCACGGAACCGATGGCTGTGCCCGCACGTCCTTCCACGGCGCCGCCGGCGCCTCCGCCTCACCGGACGGGCGCGTTCCGAGAGGTCGGAACCGTACGGCACGCAAACATCCACGCGCAGCGCTACCGTCTCCGGGGATCGGGGAGAATCACCGGAGAGGTCGATGTCGACGAGGCAGAGCTGGACGGTATCGTCTCCGTCTCGGGCCGTTTGACAGCGGATCGGCTCGAGGTCAAGGGAACCCTCGAGGTCGGGGGCGACGTCACCGTCCGCGGCACCGTTCGTCTCCGAGGTACCGGTCGGTTCCTGGGCGGGCTCACTGCGGGCGGTCTTACGACCGATGGCCTCGTGCGCATCTCCCAAGGGGCCCGGGTGACGGGCCCTCTCTCCGCGAAGGGCACGCTCGAGATCGGAGGGGACGCGGTGGCCACGTTGTTCTCTTCGGAGGGCCGGGTGGCGATCGCAGGCGCCCTCCGGGCGAGCGAGGTCGATACGGTCTTCGAATCGGAGTCCACGCTCGGACCGGTCGAGGCGGCCATCGTCTCGCTCCGGCCCCGGCAACTCGTCCCGCTTCCCATTGAGGTCCCGGTACTGAACCCGAGAGCGTTCCTGCACGTCGACCGCATCGAGGGCGAGAGGGTCGATCTCGAGGGTGTCGAGGTCGACTACGTCAAGGCGTCCCAGATCGTGCTCGGACGGCACTGCCACGTGACCCGGATCGACGGAACGATCGCGAGGAAGGATCCTACGAGCTACGTCGGCTACGAGTCGCGCACCCCTCCCCCCCACGGGCTTTCGCGCTGAGCTCGGCGGTGCCCGGCTACCGCGCCGCTTTATTCGCGGGCGAGAGTGCGGACCGCCATGCCGACCGAGGAGGAGGCTTCGGGCAGCGCGCCCACCCCCACCGACCTCCATGCGAGGGTCGCCGAGTACTGGAGCCGGACCGGGGTCATCGAGCGGGCGCTGAGCAGCGCCGGCACCGGGCCGGCCTTCCGGTTCACGGAAGGCCCGCCGACCGCCAACGGCCGACCCCACTCCGGTCACATGCTCCCCGGGACGCTGAAGGACGTCCAATTGCGCTACCGCAGGATGCGCGGCTACCGTATCCTCACCCCCATGGCCGGCTGGGACTGCCACGGACTCGGTGTGGAGATCGAGATCGAGAAGAAGCTCGGGGTTCGGACGAGGCACGACATCGAGGCCTACGGGATCGACCGGTTCTGCGCGGCGTGCCGGGAGAGCACCCTCGCCGTGGCTTCGGCCTGGCAGGAGATGTACCGACGGATCGGCTACTGGCTCGACTACGAGCATGCCTATCGGACGATGGACGCCCCGTACATCGAGAGCGTCTGGTGGTCGCTCAAAACCCTCTTCGACCGCGGCCTCGTGGAGAAGGGCCACTACGTGCTCCCGTACTGTCCGCGCTGCGAGACAACGCTGAGCTCGCACGAGGTCGCTCAGGGGTACAAGGAGACCGCGGACCCTTCGGTCACGGTACGCTTCCCGCTCCGTACGACGGGAGGGACCCCTCGCGACCTGCTCGTCTGGACGACAACACCCTGGACGCTGGTCTCGAACGTCTTCGTCGTCGCCCGAGCGGATCTCTCCTACGCCGTCGTCCGCGAGCCGGACAGGCGCGAAATCGTCCTCGCGGAGGTGGCGATCCCACGCTACTTCGCCTCGCCCCCCGAGATCGTGCAGCGGCTGACGGGCGCGCAGCTGAAGGATCTCGCCTACGAGCCCCCGTTCTCGATCGTGCCCGATGCGGTGGGTCGGTTCCGCGTCATCCTCGACGATATGGTCGATGCCGAGGAAGGGACCGGTTTCGTGCACGGCGCCCCGAGCTTCGGCCCCGACGACTATCGGGTGGCGGAGCGCGAAGGGCTCGGAACGTTCGATCCGCTGACGAGCCGGGGGATCTTCACCTCGCAGGTTCCCTTGGTGGAAGGACGGTTCTTCAAGGCCGCCGATCCCGTCCTGATCGACGACCTGAGGCGACGCGGTCGGCTCTACCGCCACGAGACGCTCCGCCACACCTACCCGTTCTGCTGGCGGTGCGACACGCCGCTCCTCTACCGCGCGATCGACTCGTGGTTCGTCCGCAACTCGCGCTTCTCGGACGCCATGGTCCGCAACAACGCGAACGTGATCTGGGTCCCGGCCCACGTGCGCGACGGAAGGTTCGGTAACTTCCTCACCGAAGCCAAGGACTGGGCGCTCTCGCGGAGCCGCTACTGGGGGACTCCGCTCCCCGTATGGCTCTGCCCGAAGGGCCACCCTACCTGCGTCGGTTCCTTCGCAGAGCTCGCGAAGCTCTGGGGCCGTCCCCTTCCCAAGGACTTCGACCCGCACCGGGCCGGAGTCGACCCGATCGAGTTCCCGTGCCCGACCTGCGGTGGGGTGGCTCGCCGCGAGCCGTACACCATCGACGTCTGGTACGACAGCGGCTCGGCCCCGTTCGCGCAGTACCGCTATCCGTTCGAGGCCGGACCGTTCGACC
>JAKAPG010000099.1 GCA_021823085.1 Thermoplasmata archaeon
TCCGATCTGACCCCCGTGGGAGGCGGCGAGGTAGAGCCGGGCCCCCTTGTCCGGGATCCCGTGGATCGTGAGGAGGGACCGAATGTCGCCTTCGGGCGGGACCATCGAGAGCGTACCAAGAACTGTCGCGATAAAAGAGGGGGGAGGGCCCCCCGGCAGCGAAGACGATAAACGGTTTACAGGGCCGCTTGGAAGTCTTCGATCGTCAGGGTGTAGGGCGTCTCGGGGCCGGAGCGTTCCTTGAGCTCCTCGCGGGCGAGCAGCCAGTAGACCGTTGCGAGGGCGACCCGTCCCTTGTTGTTCGCGGGGATCACAAGGTCGACGTTGCGAGTCTCGTTGTTCACATCACACAGGCCGACGACGGGAATCCCGATGGAGACCGCCTCGCTCAGGGCCTGCTGGTCGGTCGCCGGGTCCGTGACGAACAGGAGCTTGGGCTCGAAGTACGACTCGAGGTTCGGATTGGTGAGGCACCCGGGCACGAACCGCTCGGCGAAGGAGACGGCGCCGACCGTTTGGGCGAACACTCGGACCGGCTTCTGACCGTACTGGCGTTGCGATACCACCAGGATCTTATCGGCGGGCAGACGCGCGAGGAACTTCGCGGCGATGCGGATCCGTCGGTCCGTCTCTCGGATGTCCAAGACATGGAGGCCGTCGAATCGGACCTTGTGGATGAAACGGCGCATGCTCGCCGACTTTTGCTGCGTGCCGATGTGAACGCCCGAGGTAAGGTACGTCTCCTCGGGGACCAGGAGCTCGCCCGGGGCGGTGTCCTGCCCGTCGGAGGCCACCGCGCGCTCCTCGGCCATCGTCTCCTCGTCCGCCATCGAATCCTCAGGCTCCGTAGGCGCGGGCGAGACGAAGCATCTCATTTAACTTTGCCACCCGCTCCCCGTTGAGAACTCCGCATTTGATCCCGCGGGCCCCGATCCCCAGCGCGACGTGCGCGAGCCAAGAGTCCGGAGTCTCGCCCGAGCGATGAGAGGCGATCAGGTGCGCGCCCTTCGACCGCGCGCAGTCGACCGCCGCGAACGTGCCCGAGAGGGTACCGACCTGATTGACCTTGATGAGCACGGCGTTGGACGCCCTCGCCTCGAGGCCCCGCCGGACCCGGGACTCCTGCGTCACGTAGAGGTCGTCGCCGACGACGAGCGTACTGCTTCCGACGGCGCTGGTGAGCTGCGCGAACTCGTCGAACGCCTCCTGATCGAACGGATCCTCGATGTACCGGATCCCGTAGCGCTCGACGAGGTCCATGACGAACCGAACCTGGCCGGCCGGATCGAGCGAGCGGTCGCGGTAGTGGTACCGGCCCTTTTCGAAGAACTCGCTGGCGGCGAGATCCACCCCGGGATTCACTTCGATCCCGAGCTCGTCACGCGTCGCGGTGCAAGCCCCGGCGAGAACCTCGAGCGCGTCGACGCTCCCGATCGCGGCGACCCATCCCCCCTCATCCCCCCGGCCCAGCGCGACGGTGGGAAAGCGCCGATGCAACTCCGCGCCGATGCGGCGGTGGACTCCGATCGCGGCACGGATCGACTCGTCGATCGTCCGCCCCTCGGCGAAGGCGATGAACTCCTGGAACTCGGGGCCCCCGATCGCGTGCATACCTCCGTTGAGACAGTTGCCGACGACCGCCGGAAACCGGAGCTCTTGCACGCTGGGCCGGCGCAGGACTTCGTACAACGGTCGTCCTGCCTCCGACGCGACCGCCAGGGCGGTCGCTACGGAGACCGCGGTGGCCGTGTTCCCCCCGATCTCGGAGAACAAAGGGGTCCCATCGACTTCCGCCAAGAGGCGATCCACCGCCGCCTGATCGCGAGCGTCGACCCCGACGAGCTTCGGAGCGACGAGCGATCGGAACCGGGAGACGGCTTCGGGGACACCGCCCCGAGGGAATGCGTTCACCTCGTGCGCGCCGGTGCTCGCCCCGCTGGGCGCGCCGGCCCGGCCCACGGCGCCGCCGTCCAGCGTGATCGTCGCTTCGACGGTCAGGTTGCCGCGGCTGTCGAGAATGCCGGCAAGGTCCGCCGACCGTATGGCGCTCACGGTCCCTCCACGAACTCGACGAGCACCCCGCCGAATGCGGACGGATGCGCGAACCCGACGAGGCGACCCCGCGCGCCCGGGCGGGCATGCCCGTCGACGACCCGCTGGCCCGTCCGGCGCAACCGATCCAGCTCGGCGTCTACACTGTGCACACGAAACGCGACGTGATGCATCCCTTCTCCGCGGGTCTCGAGAAACTTCGCGATCGAGGAGGTCGGGGCGGTCGGGCTCAACAGTTCGATGTCCGTGGAGCCGAACGGCACGAATCGGACCCGCACCTGCTGCGTCGGCACCTCCTCCGCCTGGAAGCGTCCCCCGCCCGCGAGCGCGGTCCACGACGAGGACCGGGCGTCGAGATCCCTCACGGCGATTCCCAGGTGATCGAGCTCCATGACCTTCCTCTCAGAACGCACGCGCCGGTGGCTGCTCTCCGAAGCTCGAGCGCCAGACATCGGCAATCTCGCCGAGCGTCGCGCCCGCAGTGACGGCCGAGATCACGAACGGAAGGAGGTTGTCCGAACCGCGGCTCGCACGGGCGAGCGCGTCCAGAGCGGAGGCGGTCTTCGCAGAGTTGCGGTGCGAGCGCCATCGCCGGATCTCCCGAACCTGCCGCTGCTCTTCGGCCGGCGAGATGCGTTGCACCGCCACGCCGCGCCTCTCGGACGGAAAGAGAGAGAACCCCGGGTTTCCCTCCGTGAGGTCATTGACTCCGACGACGATCTCTTCGTGCGCTTCGCGCGCCCGGGCCGTACGGTAGGCCTCCTTCGCGATCTCCGCCTGGAAGTACCCGCGCTCGATTGCCACGAGGCTGCCGCCCATATCGTCCACGCGAGCGAGGTACTCCCGTGCCTCCCGCTCGATCGAGTCGGTCCGCTGCTCAATCTCGTACGAGCCCCCGACGGGATCGATCGTGCTCGGGATCCCCGATTCTTCGGCGAGGATCTGTTGGGTCCGGAGCGCAAGCCGCGCGGACGCTTCGGTGGGTAGCCCGAGCGCCTCATCCAGCGCGTTGGTGTGCAACGACTGGGTTCCCCCGAGGACCGCCGAGAGCGCCTCCAAGGTCGTTCGAACGACGTTGAGCTCGGGCTGCTGGGCCGTCAGGCTCGAGCCGGCGGTCTGCGTGTGGAAGCGCATTTGCATCGATCGACCGCGCCCGGCGCCGAAGCGCTCGCGCACGATCATCGCCCACAAACGTCGGGCCGCGCGGAACTTCGCGATCTCTCCGAGAAAGTCCCGGCCGCTCGAAAAGAAGAACGAGAGACGCGGCAGGAATTCGTCCAGGTCCAGACCCCGTGCGCGGACCGCCTCGACGTAGGCGATCGCGTTGGCGATCGTGAAGGCGACCTCCTGAGGAGCCGTCGCTCCGGCCTCACGCATGTGATAGCCCGAGACGCTGATGTAGTTCCACTCAGGCATCTCGCGCGTCGCGAACTCGACGAGGTCGGTCGTCAGGCGCATCGATGCTTCGGGAGGGTAGATGTACGTTCCCCGGGAGATGTATTCCTTCAGGATGTCGTTTTGAACTGTACCGCTGAGACGGTTCCGAGGCACTCCGCTCTCCTCGGCCGTGGCCACGAGGAAGGCCAAAAGGATCGGCGCGGTGGCGTTGATTGTCATGGAAACGCTCGCGCGGTCGAGCGGTATCTCCGTGAACAGCGCGCGCATCGCGGCGAGCGAGGGGATAGGGACCCCGCACCGACCGACCTCGCCGCGCGCGCGCTCGTGATCGGGATCGTACCCGATCTGCGTGGGAAGGTCGAAGGCGACGGAGAGTCCCGTCTGCCCGCCCCGAAGGAGGTAGCGGAACCTGCGGTTCGTTTCCCGGGCGCTCCCGAACCCCGAATACTGTCGGAATGTCCAGAGTCGACCACGATACATCGTGGGCTGGATGCCGCGAGTGAACGGTGCCTCTCCCGGGAAGCCCAGCCGATCGAGGTAGGCGGCCTCAGGATCCGCGGGAGGAGGGGCCAGAATCGCATCCAGCTCGGAGTCGGTCAGGTCGCCCAGGGCCGACCGGGCCCGCGTCTTCCAGGCGGATCGAGAGGAACGAGGAGGGAGGGATGAAGGGGACGCGGATTGGGCCATCGCTCATCGACCGGACGACGATATTAGAGGGTTCCCGGGGACCGCACGAGCGGCCACAGCGCGCTCAGGTCGAGCTCACCCCATGCGACGGGGACCGGGATCCCAGCCGCTTCAAGGACCCGTGGGTGGATCTCTCCCAGCTCCGCGACCACGTCTCCGGCGAGCCGCACCCGCGCCGCTCTCCCCGGAATCGTAGCCGGAATCTCGACCGGCTCCCGAACTCCCGTGACGTCGGCGGTCCGGAAGAGGTAGTCGACCAACGCGGCGGCATCGGCGAAGCCCATGCCCTCGCCGGCAAGCGCGAACCCGATGTGATAGCGCGTCGCCGTGCCGCTCTCCGCCTTCGGATCCGGTCGGATGACCGGTCCGGCCTCGCTGATGCGTTGAGGGTAGGGGTGGCGGAGGTTGTGGCGCAGCGACTCGAGGAGAGAGACCGCGATGCTCGGGCGAAGGACCGCGAACTCCTGGCTCGGCGGATTGGCGAGCTGCACGCTCTCCGCGCCTCGTTCGGCTCGTTCGATCGCCGAGCGGCTCACTACGACCGGAGTGTACAGGGGAACGAGGCCCACGCCGAGAAGGATCGGTGCGAATCGGCGGCGGAACTGGGATTCCGCCCGCCGGCGTCCGCGCGTGGAGCTGGCAGGAAGGAGCGCGTCCTCCGTGCGCAGTCCGCGAGCCAGGAGGATGTCCTCTGCGACGTCCACGGATCCCAGAAGGTCGATCCGCCATGGCGGCGCCAACACCCTCCAGCCACCGGCGGTAGTCCGCAGGTCCATTCCGCACGTGCGCGCGAGGCGACGAACCTCGGGACCGGTAATCTTCTCACCCGAGATGCTCGCGATATCGGAAGCGCGTAGCTCGACCTCGCGGGGGGAGTCGATCGGACTTTTGGAGGCGGACCCGAGAGCGGATGGTTCGATCCGGACGGGCGCGACGGACCATCCCCGTGCGGCGAAGACAAGGAGCAGGAGCTGGAGGGACTCGAGTACTGCCCTCGGGCTCGTCCCGGTGGACTCGAGGAGAAGTGCACGGTCCCCGGGAACGACCTCTCCCGGGCCGCGAGCGTTGAGGACGGGGGGAAGGCTCGCGATCATACCCTTCGAGTCCCGCAACACGAGGCACGCATCTCCCACCCTACCGAAGGCTCCGTACCGGGTCGCCATCGGGTGCTCGTCGTAGAACTGGACCGCGGAGACCGTTCGGTTCCGGTCGAGCGGTGCGAACGAAACCGACTCCATGGGCTCGAGCGCGTACGTGAGCGGGAATCCGATGCGGCCGAGGGCGTAGAGTCCGAGGCTTGCGCTTCGACGATCCCGCCCCACGCTCGCGTGGATGATCTCCTGGAACCGGATCGCTTCGGCGAGGGTGCCCTCGTCGATCCCGTCGTCCGTCGGAGGATGGACTACGATGGCGGCGATCTCCGGGCGGAGCGGTTGAACGGTCGCCGCGACCCGAACGGTCGGCGGGGGACCGTGGGTTGCCCTCCGCGCGATCCGCAGGAGGCCGGTTCGCGATCCAAGGACTCCGCCGAGGTACAGGCCCAGCCCGGCCTCGGAGAGCAGATCCAACCGATCCGGGGTCACGGCGACCTGGAGGTCGTCGCCGTCGACGGCCACCAGTTCGGCCTTCGACGCGTAGAGGAGCGCCTCGAGTCGCTCGCGATCGAGCGGCTCGGGGAGCATCGCTTGGACCCGCGAGAGGGAGAGCGCACTCTGCGGCACCTATACCCTCCCCTGTCGGAGCAGCTCGAGGTCATCCTGGAAGAGATCGCGGATGTCGTTGCATCCCAGTGCGACCATGGCGAGGCGCGTGATCCCGATCCCCCACGCGGCCACCGGGACATCGATGCCCAAGGGCCGGAGCACCTCCGGCCGGAACATCCCACCGGGGAAGACCTCCATCCAACCGAGCCGGGGATGCTTGACATATCCCTCGATGGAAGGCTCGGTGAAGGGGAAGTAACTCGGTCGGACACGGACCTCGTGGATCCCGATCGCTTGCGCGATGGCTTGGAAGACGCCCATGAGATGGCGGATCGAGATCCCATCCTGGCCGAGTATCCCCTCGCACTGGCCGAACTCGATGTGGTGCGATCGGA
>JAKAPG010000100.1 GCA_021823085.1 Thermoplasmata archaeon
TGGTGCGAGCAGGTGATCGACGCGGACATCGCGGCGTGCTTCGACCGACTACCGAAAGCGAAGGTGATGGACGCGGTCGAGCGCCGGGTGGTGGATGGGGCCATGCTGAAGTTGATTCGGCAGTGGTTGGACTGTGGAGTGCAAGAGGGCGAGACCATCGAACACTCGGACCGGGGGACCCCGCAGGGCTCCCCCCTGTCGCCCCTGTTGGCGAACGTGTATCTGGACCGATTGGACAAGGCGTGGAAGGCGAGTGGACTGGAATCGCGGTGGGGAGCGAATGCCCACCTCGTTCGGTACGCCGACGACAGTGTAATCCTCTGTGAACGGGGTGGGGAGAGGGCGAAAGCGACCTTGGACGCCATCGTGGCGGAACTGGGGTTGAAGCTGAACGCCGAGAAGACGCGAGTGGTGAAGGCGGAGGACGGCTTTGACTTCCTCGGCTTTCACTTCTGGCGGCGTTACGACCCTCGGCGAGGCAAGAGGGTGACTCGATGGTACCCGTCGGGGAAGTCGGAGAAGAGTATACGGGCGCGCGTGCGAGCGCTGACGGAGACGCGGACGCTGGTTGGGGGGACCCCCTTCACGGCGCGGGAAGCGGTAGAGAAGGCCGTAGGCGGATGGGCGGGGTATGCCCATCGAAGCATGGCCTTCGAGTCGTTCCAGCGGGTCTGGTGGTCTGCCACTGGCCGGCTGAACGCGCTGTACCGGCGGTCGCGGAACCTCAGAGGTCTGGCGCGACACCAAGAGCAAGTGAGGCTGGGCTTGACGCTCAGCCACTGGCCGACACCCCGCCCCCGCCGGTCCACGGGGGACCGTATGAATGCCGATAGCCGCTCGGAGAGCCCCGTCGGAGAGCCGTATGCGGGAAACCCGCCCGTACGGTTCGACGAGGGGGCGGTGGAATCGGACCTACGGTCCGCGCCCCCGCTCTACTCTACCGACCCGGTCGAGGGGTGGAGACGCGGAGAGGCCGGCGATGGTCTCGGGCTCGTCTCCAGCTCAAGACTCCGACGTGGTGACCGGGGCCGATCGTTGAGATCGCTCGAGCCACTCGGTGGCGGGCTCCTCGAGGGCACGACGAACCGGAAGACCGTTCCCCCCGACCCGAAGTTTCCGGGACCGCGGGAAGGCCCGGCCGAACGCGGCGAGCCCGTCTCGCCGGACGAACCCCGTTCCGCTCTTCACCTCGATCGCGAGGAGCTCGCGTCGGTTGGAGAGGACGAAGTCCACCTCCTGGTTCCTCTCGCGCCAGTACGAGACCTCGATGGGGCTCCCGAGGGTGGTATTCACGAGATGGGCTCCTACTGCGGATTCGACGAGCCTTCCCCAGTACTCCCGATCTCCTTGAGCTTCTTCGAAGGAGATCCCCGAAGTGGCGGTCATCAGCGCGGTGTTCAAGACGAGCAGCTTGGGGATCGATCCCCTCTGCCGCACGCGGCTGCCAGAATACTTCGGAAGGCCGGTCACCAAGCCGGAACCCCGGAGCAGCTCGAGGTAATGCGCGAGGGTCGTGGTGTTGCCGGCGTCCTGAAGCTGCCCGAGCATTTTCTGGTACGACAGGATCTGACCCGAGTAGTCACATCCGAGACGAAAGAGTTGACGCAGCAGCGCCGGCTTATCGACCCGGGTGAGCAAGAGGACGTCGCGCGAGATGGTGGTTTCGATGAGGGAATCGAAGATGTAGGCCCGCCAGCGCGGGGGGTCCGCGACGAGGGGAGCGGCGCCCGGATAGCCTCCATAAAAGAGGTACTGCTCGAGGGTCCAGCCGAAGGCCGTCGACATTTCGGGGAACGACCAGTGGGGTACGGGGATGACCTCGAACCGGCCGGCCAGACTCTCGCTCAAACCGCGCTGGATCCGGAGTGGGGCCGACCCCAGGATCAGCACGCGCAATCGTCGTGTGGATCTCCGGTCGGCGTCCCATCGCCGTTTCAGGGTCTCGGACCACCCGGCCACTTTCTGCACTTCGTCCAAGACCAACAGGACGTCGCGACTCGTCCCCCGCGATTCCAGGGCTCTGGCCACCTCCCATTGGCTCTCGATCCACGAGGGATCACGCAGTCCAGGATCGTCGGCCGTGGCATAGTGGGCGGTGAGCCCCGAACTCTCTATCGCCTGCATCGCCAACGTGGTCTTTCCGGCCTGTCGTGGGCCCGAAAGCACCTGCATGAATCGAACGGGTTCGCGAAGTCGCCGCAAGAGAGCCTGCAATATAGGTCGCCGAAACGGGGGCGGAGGGGCCTCACCCATATTACTCATCAAATTGAGTAATATTACTCACATACTTGAGTATTTCGAGAGACATCGCTTCGTCACCCCGAGAAGGTCGACGCCCGCGCGCCGATGGAAGACGACGAACCCCGATGTACCTCGGTCCGCGGTGCTCCTGGCGGCAATCGAAGACCTGCCCTGGCGGGCCGGGTGGATGCCCCCCAGCGTGGCCGGCCGTCGTGGAGCGAGGATACGGATGGACTCGAAGGGCCGACTATCGGGACGCTCATAGGCCCCCGGTCCCGCGCGGCCCTCGGCGGGGCGCTCTAGTGGGCGTTTCCGGAAGTCCCTAGCTTAGCACATCCTACCGTCACACGGGTCACGAGAGGTACGCGAGACCGGCGGTGTCGAGACACTCCTCGGGGGTCCCCCCCATGGCCCCGCTCGGCAGGTACGACCGCTCGTAGCGCTCCTCGCTGTACTTGTAGAACGCGAACCCCCACCGGTCCGGTCGGCCCACATACTCCAGTCGGCACAGATGCGTCGCCACCTCCTCCCCCTCTCCCGTCTCCTCATCGAGAAGATAGGCGTCTACCCACGCGAATCTCCCCCGGAACGAGACCTCGAGCCGGTCGTATCGCCCCTTCCACGCCTTCGAGGCATGGGCCTCGAGGCGTTCCCTCAACGACTTCTGGAGGTCCTCGGGGATCGTCCCTCGCCCTTTCGTACTGACTTCCCCCTCGGAGGGGGAGGAGGGTCTCCGTTCTTGTCCTCTTCCTCCCACCGCTTCAGGTCCTCCGAGAGCTCCTTGCGGGTGGAGCGCCATCGGAACGGAGGGGGGTGTCGGTTCCGTCGCGCGAGGAACCTTCGGATCCTCCCCTTCGCCTCCTCCTGCGACCGGAAGTCCCGCGGGGTGAGCGCCTTCTTTGTCAGGATGAAGAGCACGATCTCCTCCGGGTCCACCTAACTCGCATGCACCGGGGTGTGCAGCACCTGGGCGTTCCGGAACGTCGAGCGCAGCCACGGGCCGAAGCTCTTCGGGTGGTGCGCGCTCCCGTTGTCCACGACCCAGAAGACCCGAGGAGCGTGGGCATACTCCCCGCCCCATCACCTCGCCCACGAACTTCCGGAAGGACTCCGCGTCGTTGCGCTCCGGGAAGGCCCCGAAGAGCTTCCCCGATCGGACCTCAAGCCCTCCGACGAAGGTGATGGTCCCGTGGCGCCGGTACTCGAACTCCACCTTCCCGCCCTCCCCCGCTCGAGGAGGGCGGGTGGGGACCAACCTCTCCAGGATCTGGATGCTGGTCTTCTCGTCCGCACAGATGACCCGGTCCATGGGGTCCAGCGGCTTCCCTTCCCATGTCCCGGTGTAGAGGTCCAGGATGGGCCCGGCCTTCTCGAGGAAGTCCGGGGCGCGTTTGTGGATCCAGGTCCGGTAGAACCAGGGACGGATCCCGTCCTCGTGGAGGATCCTCCACAGGGTGGTGCGGCTGGGGAGCGGGAGGATCCTCTCCTTCCGGATCTCGGTATGGAGGTCGGAGATGGAGAAGCGGCTCCGGGGGAGGCCCCTCTCTGCCGGGAGTTCGCAAGCGATGGCCTTCACCTGGACGAGAGTCCGAGGGCCAAAGGTCGGGGGGCGACCGGAGCGGGGACGGTCCTGGAGCGCCGCGAGGTGCGCGGAAGCGTAGCGCTTCCTCCAGGTCTTGACCGTCTGGAGGGCGCATCCTACGGCTCGGGCGATGGCATGGTTACCGATCCCGTCGGCGGCGAGTGTGGGTTCGCGAAAGTCTGGTACCCCATTTCGCGAAACTTCTGATCCACCCTCTGTTCGGAGATGACGGGTCCGATACGGCGGTCCCTTGAAGTGGAGGATCCAGCCGCGCTCGAGCACCCGGTCCAAGATCGCCTCGGCCAGATCCGGGTCGTGTAGCGCGCGCCCCCGCCAGTATAGGGGGGTCCCTCGATCAGGAGTCGGAGCTGCCCCAGTGCTCCCGCATGGGATTGGAAGTATAGTTCCATGCCCGGCCTTGGCAGCCTGCCGAGCCCGTGTCCTAGTCGACGCTCGAACGATGCGCGAACCGTGGGAAGATGATCGTCGAGCCCTCGCGCTGGTAGATTCCCCGGGACTCGCCGACGCGCAATCTCCACAATTCCGTCAAGGCTCTCAGGGGACGGCTATCCCAGCCGGGACGGGCGCGACCGGGGGTTTCCTGCAGTAGGGCCATGGCCGCCGCGAATCGTCGCTGGCTTTCCCGGGTCCGTTCTCCGCCCGGAGAAGGATCGTCAGCCCGGGGGTCGCGCACGGGACCCACCCCGGCGGCGCGCCCCGAGCCCCACAGTGCGGTTTTTCGGCTCAGTTGACGTCCTTCGGGGGGTGTGGGAACGAGAACATTTTGGGGTTGCCCGCCGGGAGCACGAGGAACCTTCGGAGGACGCTCACGAGCTCGGATCCTGGCCCGGATGCGCAGATTCGATCGACCCCGGGACATGCCTCCTTAGGCTCATATGCAGCGTATCGCATACTATACGCAGATGAGCGCCGCCACGACGGTGCGGGTTTCGCGAGACACCCTCGCCGAGCTCGAGCGATTCCAGCACGCACTGCGGACCGCGACGGCCGATGAGACGATCCGCGCGGTGCTCAAGATGCAACGCGCCGCCGTCATCGGCCGACTTTCCGGCAGTCTTCGCGGCCGCGTGACTCGGTTCCAAGAGGCGGACCGCCTTGACGGTGATCGTTGACTCGTTCGCCTGGATCGAGTTCCTCAGGGGAACGCCTCTCGAACCGGCGATTCGGCGACAGCTCGCGGCCGCCGACGTGGTGGCCACGCCCGACTTGGTGCTCGCGGAGGTCGCGCGGAAGCTCGCCCGCGACGGGATCTCGCGGGCGATTGCGGGCCGCAAGCTGCGGGACATCTCCACGCTGAGTAACGTCGCTCCGGTCACCATCGATGTCGCGCTCGGCGTCGCGCGGGCCGATGACGATCTCCGAGCGAACGCGAAGGCTCGGGGTCTCGATCGCCCGGGGCTCGCCGACGCCGTGGTCCTCTCGACGACGAGGACCCTCAACGGGAAGGTCCTGACGGGCGACGCGCATTTTCGCGGCCTCCCGGAAACCGAATGGCTCGGCCCCTAGAACGCGACGCGGCTATGGGATGAGCACGGATCTTTAGGGAGCTCCCGACCGTACGTGCGACCGGACGGGGCTTCGAACTTTCATGAAATGCCCGCCGGGCAACCGGCAAAGGGGTTCGAATTCCTGGCGCACCAGCAGGTCCCGAACTTGGTCGCTTGACCATCGGAGGGGGAGCCCACGTCAAGGGAAACCGATAGCCCTACGAAGGACACGTGAGGTGTCTATTGGGGTCGGGGCCGACAGGTGATGAATCCCCCGGTGCGGCACCAGGCTGACCTGCATAACCGCGTCCAGGGACTGACGCACCATGTACGCCCAGGCCGCGCGAGGAAGCGATGTCATCGTGGAGCGCCAGGACGAGGTCCGGGCGGCCCTCCGCGAGCATGCGATGATTCCTGAGCGAGCCTGCCGCGCGGCCATGTCTCTCTCAATCAGCGGGGAACGGGAGGACTGGGATTCCGACGTGCTCGGCGGATCGCCGAGCGAGGGTGTCGGAGCCGGGCGCCTTTCCCTCGAGGACGACCTCGACACCCGGGAGGGCGGAGAGTTCGCGGAGGATCCGCGGGTAGTTGGTCATGGAGCGGGAATCGCACACCAGGACCCGCATGGTCTTTCACGGACCGGAAGGGGAGATGAGAGTAGTCCCTCTCGGGGGCTGCACGAGGTAGCACCATGAGACCTTCTCGAGAGAACATGCCGGTCGTTAAACCGGACGACCTTCTACGGTGGCTTCGCAGGGGATACCGGCATCACCTGCATCCAGGTGGGCATGGGAGACCTGTTGGACTCCAGTACTTGGCAATCGGCCGACGGTGCGGTTCTCACGATCTCTCGGGGGTTCCCCCGCCCCCCCTACC
>JAKAPG010000101.1 GCA_021823085.1 Thermoplasmata archaeon
GCCGACGCCCGCCGCCCGCAGCGCTTGGGGCGCATGCTCGCGGCTGGAGCCGCTGCCGAAGTTCTCTCCCGCGACGAGGATGTCGCCCGGCGTCGATTGGCCGGCGAACTCGGGCAAGCCGATCTCAAGCACCTTGGTCTTCAGGATGCTCGGGTCGATGATGGTCAGGTACTTTCCCGAGATGATCTGATCGGTGTCGATATCGCGTCCCAGCGTCCAAACGCGTCCCTCGATGATCTCGCGCATGGCCCTCTCTCTGACCTAGGCGTACTCTCGTGGATCTGCGATCTCGCCTCGGATCGCCGCGGCGACGGTCGCGGCGGGCGACATGAGGTAGATTCGACCTTCCTTCGGCCCCATGCGGCCGGGGAAGTTGCGGTTCGAGGAGGATGCGCAGATCTCGTCGGGCGCGATAATTCCCATGTTGCCTCCGAAGCACGCCGAGCAGCTCGAGTTGGTGAAGACCGCGCCGGCCTCCGTGTACAGGTCGACCAATCCCTCGCTCAGACATTGACGGTAGATGGCCGTCGAGGCGGGCGAGACAATGAACCGGACCCCGGGGTGGACCTTGTGGCCCTTCAGGATCGCTGCGCCTTCGCGCAGGTCCTCGATTCGGGCGTTCGTGCACGAACCCAGGAATGCCTGGTCGATGCGAACGTGCTCCCGAGCGACGTCGGGCAACGGCCGAACGTTATCGGGTGAATATGGGCACGCGACCATCGGCGGCATCCCGTCCACATCAATGTTCACGGTTCGCTCGTACCGGGCGTCGGCGTCGGGATAGAGAGGATGCATCGCGTGCTTCGCGGTCTTGGCAAGATACTCGCTCGTTGTCGAGTCCGGAGCGACCATGCCGCACTTCGCGCCCATCTCGGTGGTCATGTTGCAGATCGTCAGACGCTCGGGCATCGACAAGCGCTCGATGGTGGGCCCGACCCACTCGACGGCCCGGTACGTCGCCCCGGTCGTCTTCACTTCCCCGAGCGCGCGCAGGACGAGGTCCTTCGCGGTTACGCCGGGTCCGAATCTCCCTCGAACGTTGATCCGCATCGTTGTCGGGACCTTCAGCCACAGGCGGCCGAGCGCGAGGACGGCCGCCATCTCGGTCGGACCGATCCCGGCGGCCACCGCGCCCATGGCACCAAGCATGTTCGTATGAGAGTCGGTCCCCACGGCAAGGTCGCCGGGGACGACCCAACCGTTCTCGGCAAGGATCTGGTGACAGATACCGTGGTTCCCGACGTCGTAGAAGTGGGGCAGGTGAACCTCGTCGGCGAACTTTCGCAGGATGCGGTGGAGCACGGCAGCTCCCTCGGTCGACGCGGGCACCCAGTGGTCGATCGCGATCACGACGCGGTCGGGATCCCACACACGGGTCGCGCCCATCTCGTGGAACGGTTGAACGGTCTGGGCACCCTGCTCGTGCATCATCGCAAGGTCGACCTTCCCCTCGACGATCTCCCCCGGGACGACCGACTCCCTACCGGAAGCGCGCGCGAGGATCTTCTCGGCAAGGGTGTGGCCCTGGCCACGCGAAGAAGAGCTCATGCCGTCACCCGGATCCCTGCGTCGGCGACCATCGCCCAGAATTCCTCGTCGGAGATCCCGGGTTGTTCGAAGAGTCTTCGGTACTCGTTCAGAAAGTGGCGAAGCTCCGTCTTCGAGCGAGACTCGGTGGTCTCTTTGACACGACGGAGCAGCTCGACGAGAACCGGGTCGGACGCGTTGACGCCGTGTTCCCTCAGCTTCTCGACGAGAGCGGCCTTTCCGGTATGCTTTCCGAGAATCATCTTGCGCTGCCGGCCGATGGCTTCGGGCTGCATCGGCTCGTACGTCGCGGTATGCGCGAGGATGCCGTGCGTGTGGATGCCGGCCTCGTGCGAGAAGGAGAAGTAGCCGACCAACGCCTTGTTCGCCGGGACGGGGATGCCCGAGAGCTCCTCCACGAGGCGCGACAGCTCGTAGATCCGTTCGGTCTTGAGCCCGGTGCGCACGCCGTACAGCCGTTCGAGGATGAAGGCGACCTCCTCGAACGAGGCGTTGCCGCTGCGTTCCCCGAGGCCGTTGACGCAGGTGTGCGGGCAGACCGCCCCGGCCTCGAGGGCAGTGAGCGTGTTCGCCGTGGCAAGCCCGAAGTCGTTGTGGCAGTGGACGGAGAGGTCCCGGGGGCGCACCCGGCGCTGGAACTCGCCGAGCCACCAGCGGAACGTCAGAGGGGTCATGATCCCGACAGTGTCGGCGACCACAAGGCGGTCCGCGCCGGCGTCCTGCACATCGCGGTAGAGCTGTTCGACGAAGTCGAGCGGTGCACGGACGGTATCCTCGGTGACGAACGCGGTGTGGAGGCCGGCCTCCTTCGCCCGACGGACGCAGTTGAGCGCGGCTTCGCGGACCTGTGCCTGGGTCATCTTCAGCTTGTAGCGGAGGTGCACATTGCTGGCCGCGACGAAGATCGCGATGTGGCTCGCGCCGCTCTTGATCACGGCATCGACGTCGGCGAGGACCGTCCGCGCCGAGCCAAGGATGTGGGAGTGGAGTCCGGCGCTCGCAAGGCGGGCGACGCTCCTCGCCTCGTCCGGCGAGACGACTGGGATCCCGGCGTCGATGATCGGGACGCCGATCTCCGAGAGGAGTTCCGCGATCCTCAGCTTCTCCTCCGGCGAATAGTGGACGCCGGGCATCTGCTCGCCGTCGCGCAACGTCTCGTCCCAAAAGACGATCGGACTCGCGAGGTGTCGCTGGTCCGCCGTCCGGGAGTGGAAGTTCTCGGTCAGTAGGTCTTCGATGCTCATCCATGCAAGCGACCGGGGCGGCTCACATAACCTTGGCGCGACACGGTGTGACCTTCGGCGGTGAAGAGGCGCTGCCCGGACGGAAACTCGCGGCCCATCCGTTAAATACAGTTCTCGGTTCGAATTGGACAAAGGGCAAGCGAAGCCTAGGTTTGAGGCAAACTATCATGAGCAGTTCCGCGAGCAATGTCGCTCCCAGTTCCATGGGATCGGAGGGCATGCCACGACCCCCGGCCAAGATCCTCGCCGACCTCAGCGTCATGATCGGTGGTCAGGGTGGCGATGGTACCCTCACCGTGTCGGACCTTCTGGGGAGATACTTCCGCAAGATCGGACTCTACGTCTACACCTCTCGAAACGTGCTCTCGCGCATCCGGGGAGGTCACGCGGACGCGTCGGTCCGTGCATCGATCCATCCGACGGCCGCGGTCAAGCCCGAAGTCGATGTCCTCCTCGCGTTCGATGAGGAAGCTGCGAATCTCGGGAGCAAGGAGCTCGGCCCCGAGGGCGTCATCATCTACGACTCCTCCGTCTTCACCCTCTCGCTTCCGAACTCGTACGGATTCCCGTTTGCGACGCTGGTCGGGGGCCAGGTCGGTCAACCGATCTACAAGAACACCGCCGCCTACGGCGCGGTCAGCGTTCTCCTCGGCATGGATGAGCCCCTCACGCGGGGGGTGATCGAGGAGCGCTTTCAACGACGGGGCGCGGAAGCCCTTCAGAAGAACCTCAAGGCCCTCGAGATCGGACGTCGGGCCGCGTTCGGGGTTCCCGAGATCCCGGGGCACTGGGGGGTTCAGCACGGCGAAGCGCACGACCAGATCCTCTCGATCGGTAACCAGGCGGTCGCTCTCGGGTTCGTCGTGGGTGGGGGCCGGTTCTTCTCCGGATACCCCATCACGCCCGCCACCGAGATCATGGAATATCTCCAGAAGTACCTTCCGCCGTTCCACGGCGTGGTCCGGCAGGCCGAGGACGAGCTGGCGGCCATCAACAACGTGATCGGAGCCGCCTATGCCGGCGCTCGGGTCATGACCTCCACGAGCGGCCCGGGTCTATCTCTCATGACGGAGGGAATCGGCCACGCGGGCGCGGCCGAGATCCCGGTCGTGGTGGCAGATTGCCAGCGCGTCGGCCCGTCGACCGGAGAGCCGACCCGTCACGAACAGTCCGACCTCGCGCATCTCGCTCACCTCGGCCACGGCGAGTACCCTCGGTTCATCATCGCGCCCGGCACGGTCCTCGAGTGCTTCGAGCTCACCGTCGAGGCGCTGAACCTCGCGGAGAAGTGGCGCCTCCCCGTCATCCTTCTCCTCGACCAAGCGCTCTGCCAGAACACCGTCACGAGCCCACCGTTCGACGCCGCGAAGGTGAAGGTCGAGCGGGGCCAGATCCTCGTCGCCGAGCAAATCGCGAAGATGATGGAGTACAAGGCCTACAAGCTCACGGAGACCGGCATCAGCCCCTACGTTCCGCCCGGGACCCCGGGCGTGTGGGCGGAGATCACCGGGAACGAGCACGACGAGTGGGGCCACGTCTCTGTCGCCGTTCCCAACCGCGTGCAGATGATGCAGAAGCGGATGGGGAAGATGGTCAAGGCGCAGAACGACCTTCCCAAGGGGAACTTCTTCGGGCCCGCGGACGCGAAGATCGGAATCATCGGTTTCGGCAGCACGACCGGCCCGATCTGGGAAGCTCAAGAGCTCCTCAACGGGAAGCGTGTCGCGACGAGGTTCTACCAGCCCCGCACCCTCTTCCCGATCCTCGTCCACGAGGTCGATCCGTTCCTGAAGTCGGTCGACATCTGCTACGTCGTCGAGCACAACTACTCCGGTCAGTTCGCGAACCTGCTTCGTGAGGCGGTGCCCTGGCACCACCAGAAGATCAAGTCGGTCGTGAAATACGACGGTCATACGTTCCGTGCGTTGGAGCTCGTCCGTGCCATCACGGGAGGCGCCTAGACGATGGTGCAGTCTGCCAAGCCCGTCCAGCCGATCTGGTGTCCCGGATGCGGTGACTTCGGGGTCCTCGCCGCGGTCAAGAAGGCCGCGAACGAGCTCAAGATCCCGCAGCACGAACTCGCCCTGGTCGGAGGGATCGGCTGCTCCGGCTCCATCCACAACTTCCTCGAGGTCAACGGGATTCACGCACTGCACGGCCGGTTGCTCGCCCAGGCGCTCGGCGTCAAGCTTGCGAACCCGCAGCTCACGGTCGTCGCCGCGGGCGGCGACGGCGACGGGTACGCCATCGGGATGGGACACTTCATCCACGCGTTCAAGAAGAACGCGAGCATCGTCTATCTCGTCATGAACAACGAGACCTACGGGCTCACGAAGGGTCAGGCGTCGCCCACGAGCCGGATCGGCTTTGAAGGGAACATCGAGCACCCGTTCGACGCGATCCTCACCTCGCTCTCCATCCCCGTGCCGAACTTCATCGCACGCACGTTCTCGGGAGACCCGAGGATGATGACCGCGATTCTGATCGAGGCGCTGCAGTTCACCCGCGCGCACCGCGGCTTTGCCTTCATCGAGGACCTGTCGCCCTGCGTCACCTACAACGACACCTACAAGCTCTGGCGAGAGAAGGTCCAGGATGTCTCCAAGCTCCAGGGCTACGATCCCACCGACCGCCAGGTGATGTTCCGCCTGTGCCAGGAGACGCGTGAGAAGGGGAAGATCCCGATTGGCGTGATGCACCGGCCCTCGGAGTCCGAGACGGAGGAGGTCGGCCTGGAAAAGGTGCTCCTCCCCGACGATCTGGGGCCGGCCCGCGCCGACATCTCGATCGAGGGGAACCTCGCCGGTTACACGAAACTCCTGCGCGCGGTCACGTAGGGAGCGTACCCGGCCCGGATGTGGATCGGGATCGACGACACGGACAGTCCGCGGGGCGGGTGCACGACGTGGGTCCTCACCGAGCTCGTCGCCGCCGCGCGCGCACGCGGTATCGATCTGATCGGATACCCTCGCCTCGTCCGGCTCAACCCCAACATTCCGTGGAAGACCCGCGGGAACGCCGCCCTCAGTGCCCACTTCGGCCACGGGACGGGGTCGCGAAGACTGGTCGGCGAGATCGAGGGTCGGCCCGTGTGGGCCTTCGCATCGGGGCGAGAGCTCGCCGACGGTGAAGCGAAGGACTGGGAGCGGCGGGCTTGGAACGTGGTACTTCGGAGCTCGGAGCGCGAGCCGGCTACCGATCCCACGATGGTGACGAGCTCCCGACGGCTACCGGCGCGCTTGTACTGGCACGCCGTACGGAGGGTCGTGCCGATCGCCGAGGCGTTTCGCGCGGTCCGCTCCGTCGGGGGCACCGTACGCACGCTCGGGAGCAATCGCGGCACCGTCGGAGCCGCCGCTGCTCTTGCCTGGTCCGGG
>JAKAPG010000002.1 GCA_021823085.1 Thermoplasmata archaeon
GATCTCGTCGGCTCCGAGCGCGGAAGGGCTGGCTCGAGTGTAGCGAGCAGCCCGAGCGGAGTAGGCACGACGGGAGGGCGTTGGGTGATGTACCCGACCTCGGGCGGAGGGCGACCTTCCCAGATCGACAGGACGAGGAGGGCATCGGGCAGGCAGTAACGGCCCTGGCAGAGGCCCGTGCCGAGTCCGGTGTAGCGCTTGATTTCCTCGATCCCTCGGTACCCCGCCTCGTTCGCCTCCCGGAGTTCCCGCAACAGGACGTCCTCGCAGGGGCAGGCGATCCACTTGCCCAGCCCCTGTGGCTCGGCAAGGAGCTCGCGGTAGTACGCTTGCATCTCGTGGAAAGGTTCCGACAGAACGTCGGGCGTAACGTCCCCACCGGGTTCTGCCCCTTCCGCGATCGCCCGTGCGGCCGCCCGTCCGCTCGTCCGCGAGGCGTCGGCATCCGGTGCCCCGGCGGCGGATCCGACCGCAAAGAGCCCCGGCACCGTCGTGGCTCCGTGGCCGTCCACCGCCGGCGCGTAGGCTCCGAGGCGGGGGCGCCAGACCATCCTCACGCCGGCTTGAAAGAAGAGTTGCGGATGAGGGATCCGACGGTGCGCGAGCACGAGGGCATCCGCGGCCAGGGTCTGGCGAGGGCCGAAGGACCGGCCCCGGATGCGGATCGACCGGACTCCCGAGCGCCCCTTCGCGTCGAGGACGAGGGATCGAGGATACAACGGAATCCGGCGGTCTGCGGCGACGCGAGCGAGATCGGGTCCAATCTCACCGGGGGCCACAACGGCCGAGATGTGGCTGTCGAAGCTCTCCACCACTTGAAGCGCACGCGAGCCGCCCCCGAAGACCACCGCGTGACGGAACGGCTCGAACCCTGCCTTCGCGAACGAGAACGCGCCGTCGGCGGTCATCACGCCGGGGCGGTCGTTGCCCGGGAACAGGAGCGACGCGTCGTACCCGCCTGTCGCCACGACCACCCTGCGCGCGAAGACGAGTGAGGCCCGCTCTGAACCTTCGCTCGCGAGCACGCGAAACGGGTGAGGCGAGCCGAAGCTCGGTGGTGGAAGGAAGACAGCGGTGGTCCGGCCCCAGACCGGTTCATCGGCGGGTCCGCCGTCGCGATCGAGCACGATGAGAGAATCGATTCCTCGGGCGCGAAGCTCGTCCGCCGCCGCCGCGCCGCTCGCACCGTTCCCGATGATGAGAACGTCCGCCTCACGTATGCGGGGAGGTCTGGGGGGCGTCGTCGGCAGCACCACCCTCTCGGGGGAATCGTACCCGGCTAGGCGCCGTACGACGCGCTGGTACAGAGGCACGGCCGGGGTCGGACGTCGAAACCCATGCAGCGTGTCGATCCCACGAGGGAATAGGTAGTCGAAGGCGCCCCAGAGGTCATAGCGCGGGGAGGGCCACGCGTTCGACGTGGGGCGGACCCCCTCCGGGAACCCCTCGCGGCACGCGCGAATGTTGAGGCGTCGGTCGGTCCGCACGAGGCAGTTCGTGCAGTATCCGACCCCGCAGAACGGGGCCCGCGGCCGGTGATACCGTATCGAACGTTGGAGGATGGGCAGCCGCCGGGCCCGCGTCCTCACACCCCCGTTCATCGCCGGCCGACCGAGCCCACGAGCGGGGCGCAGTCATACCCTTCGCGGCGCCGAGGAAGGGTGGGAGGCTCCGAGCGATCACCCCCGTAGATAGCGCCATCTTTCCGGGCTCCGAGCCAAAACTATATAGAGGCCCGCGACCCCCGCGGTCCGATGCGTTCTACCGGTGGGTTCCACGGCCGTCGCATCCAGAAGACCGGAGGCTCGACGTTCATCATCTCCCTACCGAAGAACTGGGTCACGAGTCGTGGGCTCCACGCGGGCGACTCGCTCGCCTTCACCCCAAGGCCGGACGGCTCGCTGACGGTCAGCCCTGAGGAAGCCGGGAATGCCGAGGTCCTGCGCCGGGTCGTTCCGGTTTCGAACGACATGCAGGAGGACTACCTCATCCGCCGGCTGATCGCCGAGTACATCGCGGGATCGTCGCTCTTGGAGGTCCGTACCGACGGCCGGATGAGTGCCCGTACGCGCGACGTGGTCCGAGGGTTTGCTCAGCGCGTCATCGGGCCCGAGATCCTCGAGGAGACCTCGGAGTCGGTCGTTCTCCAGGACGTCGTCGGCGTGAATCCGCTTCCGATCCCTTCCGTCATCCGCCGGATGCACCAGATGGTCCGCGCGATGCACACGGACGCGATGGCCGCGCTCCGTGCCCAGGACGCATCCATCGCCCGCGACGTCGTCGAGCGCGACTGGGAGGTCGACCGCCTGCACTGGTTCATGGAGAAGCAGGTCAACTCGGCGCTCCGGGACGCCCGCGTCCTCTCCTCTCTCGACCTCACTCTGCCGGAGTGCTCGACCTATCTGCTCACCTCGCGCCTGCTGGAGCGCGTCGCCGACCACGCGGTCCGCATCGCCGAGACCGTCGAAATGTTCGAGAAGGAGAAGCCCCCACCCGCCGTCGTCACCGAGCTCGAGAAGATGGCGACCACGGCCACCCAGAGCCTCGCCGACGCCCTCGATTGCCTTGAGCAACGCGATATCCCGCACGCGAACGCGATCATCGACACCGTGCACCGCCTCGTTCAGGAACGCGCGCATGTGCTGAGCGAGGTCGTTACCCGCCGGGGCCGCATCGCGGTCGGGCTCGCCTACATCCTCGAGAGCATCGAGAGGACCGCGCTCTACGCGAGCGATCTGTGCGAGCTCGCGATCAACCACGCGGTGGAAGGTCCCGAGCCGGCCCCGACATCCACCGGAACCACGGGGGTCGAGCGCCCGGGTCGTCGGGCGTCGGCGGTCGTCCCAATCCCATAACCGGCCCGATCGCTACCGGGGTGCCCCGCGCGGGCCCCACTGGATGAGATCCAGCAGGCGACCGATCTCCCCGGGGGAGGGTACTCGCGGGTTCCCGACGATCGCGGTCGAACGCCGTACTCGCTCGGTGAGCACGGACCGGCGAGCCTGGAACGGTCCGAGATCGATCCCGGCGCGGGCGAGGTCGGTTGCGAGCCCGATCCCCTTCACGAACGAGCGAATCCGCTCGGATAGCGACGGGAACGCGGGATCCTCGCTGCCGGGGAATTGCTCGTCGATCGCCTTATACCGGTCCCGGGCGGACGGGAAGTTGTAGTCGACCGTGGGGGGAAGGGTCATCGCGAGCAGACGCGCATACCCCAGCGCGGGCATTTCGGGAGCGAGCGCGCGAGCGAGCGCGTGGGCGAGACCGAGGGAGGAGTTGGCGCTCGCGAGGCCGGCGCGCCCGGCGGCGTAGTAGAGCGCGGACCGGGCGTCTCCTTCCCGCGGCTGGCGCGCGAGCTTCGCCACGCTCACGAGTGCACTCGCGAGGGCGTCCTGCGCGAGCGCGTCGGTGAACGGATTCGCCCACTCCGAGGCGAGCGCCTCCATCGAGTGCGCGATCACCTCGAAGCCCATCGGCACCGCGAGCGATACCGGAACGGCACTCGCCAGCGCCGGGTCGAGAAGTGCCCAATCGGGAGCGAGCGAGCGATGCGCGAGCTCGATCGTCCCCCCGTCCGCGTCGTAGAGGTGGGCGGCACCGGTCATCTCGCTCCCGCTGCCGGCCGTGGAAGGGAGGGCCACGAGCCGGGGAACTCCGCTCGCTGGAACATCGGTGAGCGGAGTCCAATCCTTCAGAGCGAGGTCCGGTCGGGCGAGGCGCGCACGAATCGCTTTCGCGAGGTCAATCGCCTGGCCGCCCCCGATCACGACGATCGTGTCGCACGAACTGCCGATCCCGGTCGCGATCTCCTCGACGCGGGACAGCGTGGCAGGTCCTCGTGGGAGCGCCTCGGTCCGTAGCTCGATCTCGAGATGCCGGACGAACCCCTCGATCCTTCGAACGCTGTCGAGGTCGCTCGCGCTGGGAGTGACAAGCAGGATCACGCGGTGCGGCTCCAAGCCCGCGAGCTGCTCGATCGCCCCGGAACCGAACCCGACCCGAGGGCTCGTGAAGAACCCCATCATGGAGGTTCGGCGCTCCTCCTTGGTGCGGGCGCCGTTCAGACGGCGGGGGCCGCCCGCCGGCACGTCGGGCAGACCGCCGCGATGGAGTAAGCGACACGTTCGATCGCCCAGCCCTCCGGCCCGCGCGCGGTCATGTCGATGAGCAGCTCCCGATCGACCGGCACGAGCTCGAGGGGGTGGATCCTCCCGCAGCTGCGACAGACGATGTGACCGTGCGGTGGCTCGGCGAGGGCGATCGTCCGACGGCGCTTCGGTGCCGTCGCTGGGACCGAGCCCGACCGCCGGTGCGCTCGGGGCGGTGGGCGCGATCGGGCCGCCGGCCGTGACCCGCGCTTCGGCGACCGACGAGGGCTCATGGCGCGCATGCACGCCCGCCCTCGTATTTGAGGACGAGTGGGGAGCGAGCAGCAAGGTCGATATCTCACCGGGAAGTGGGGGGAGCATGGCGACCGACCGGGCATTCTGCCGGTTCACGCACCCTCCGGCGGGGACTTCCCTTTCGATCGGCGAGGTCCCTTCCGGTGGCATGTGCCTGTCGAGCTTCGTGCTCCTGCGCGACCGGTCGGATGCGCATCGGGTCCTTCTTGGCCACCTCGACCCCCGCGCACCCTGGGACCGCATCGGTGCGTTGGATGCGCAGCGCGCGGAGATCCACTCGAAGGGATGGATGATCCCGTCGTCGCACCTTATCTTCGGCGAAGCGCCGGAGGCCGCGGCGCGTCGGATCCTCGTCGAGCAACTCGGACTCTCCGGGGATCGCCCGCTCGAGGCCCCCCTCATCTATTCGGAGGTCGCCACTCCTCGACGCTTTCCCGACCTCTCGAACCACTGGGACATCGGATTCCTGTACTCGGGGCCATTGTCCGACTCGGAGCTTCCGCGAACCCCCGCGTGGAAGGACCTCGCCTTCGTCGATACGCGTATCCTCAAGCGCGAGGAGATCGCCCGCTCCCACGGGGACGTTCTCGAGGCCGCGGGGCTGCTGCCCCGATCGCCACCGGCGTAGGTATCGTCCACCCGACCCGCTGCTGACCGCGGGGTTACTTGGGGCCTCCGACTTCAGCGCGTTTTTTTCCTCGGCCCCGGCCTTCCGTCGGAAAGCCCAATGGCGAACAACGAGCGATTGGAGATCGGCATCATCCTCGGCAGCACCCGTCCGAATCGCGTCAGTGATCAAGTCGGTCGGTGGGTCTACGACCTCGCGCGGCAACGCACGGACGCGGAATTCGAGCTCGTCGACCTAAGGGTCTTCCGTCTTCCGATCATGGACGAGCCGATTCCTCCGAGCGGGGCCGCCGGCCGCTATACGAAGGATCACACGAAGGTCTGGGCCGCGAAGATCGATTCCTTCGACGGGTTCGTCTTCGTGACGCCGGAGTACCACCACGGGATCCCGGGCGTCCTCAAGAACGCGATCGAGTTTCTGTACCCGGAGTGGGTCAACAAGACGGCCGGGTTCGTGAGCTATGGAAGTGCCATGGGAGTGCGTGCCGTCGAGCAGCTGCGTCTCGTTCTGGCGGAGCTCCAGGTCGCCACGGTCCGCGCCCAGGTCCAGCTCAGCCTGTTCACCGACTTCAAGGAGCGCACCCAGTTCACCCCGGGACCCACCAAGGCCGAGTCGGTGAGCGCCATGCTCGACCAGCTCGTCGCGTGGTCGCGCGCTCTGCGCACGATCCGCCGGCCCTAGGCTCCGCACAGCACCATCGTGACCGGTCCGAAGAGGAGATGACGGTTGGGCCGCTCCCGAGAGCGTGCGTGACGCGACCCGAGTGATCCGAGCCGGCCTTTCGACCCCGGCCCAAGGAGAGCCGTTCCTGCCCGGGCCGACGTTCGCATCGAAATTCTTCCTCGAGGGCGAACCGTCGAGCTCGCCGTACACCTACGGTCGCAATGGGAACCCCACGTGGACGCTGTTCGAGGGAGCGCTCGCCGAGCTGGAAGGAGGTCCTGCGCTCGTCTTCTCGTCCGGGATGGCGGCCGTGAACGCGGTCTGGGCGGATGTTCTCCTGCGCGCGCCGGGTCCGCGGGTTCTGGTCATGCCGTCCGACGGCTACAACCTCGGGCGGCGTGTCGCCCGGGAATTCTATGCCCCGCTCGGCGTCGAGGTCCGGATGGCCCGAACGGCGGACCCCGCGGCCGCGGACCTCTTCGACGGAGCGACGCTCGTGTGGCTCGAGTCCCCGAGCAACCCGGAGCTCGACGTCTGCGACCTCGCCAAGCTGACCGAGGAAGCCCACCGGCACGGGGCGGTGGTCGCGGTGGACAACACGACCGCCACCGCCCTCTCTCAGCGCCCCCTCGAGCTCGGTGCCGACTTCTCGGTCGCGAGCGACTCGAAGGCGCTCACGGGGCACAGCGACCTGATCCTCGGCCACGTCGCGGTGCGCGATCCCGAGCGTGCGGCGCGCCTTCGCCGATGGCGGGACGAACAAGGGTCGATCGCCGGTCCGATGGAGGTGTGGCTCGCCCACCGCTCCCTCGCGACGCTGGACGTACGCCTCGAGCGCGAGTGCGCGAATGCACTGGAGATCGCCCGGTTCTTGAAGACTCGTCCCGAGGTCCGCCGAGTGCGGTACCCGGGCCTACCGGACGATCCCTCCCATCGGATCGCGTCCCGTCAGATGCGTCGGTTCGGCACGATCGTGAGCTTCGAACTCGCAGACCGAGCGACCGCCGACCGCTTCCTGCATGCCTGCCGGCTCGTCCTGCCGGCGACGAGCTTCGGCGGCGTCCACACCACCGCCGAGCGGCGGGGCCGCTGGGCCGGCGAGACAACGCTGGCGGAAGGGTTCGTCCGCTTGAGCGCCGGATGCGAGAGCGCCGAGGATCTGATCGAGGACATCGCGCTGGCTCTCGCGTCGGTCGGTGGCGATTGATGAGGGCCATGGTGCTGCACGGGACGGGGCCCGTGGAAGGCCGTCCGTTGAAGCTCGAGGAAGTCCCGATCCCCGAGCCGCGCGAGCGCGAGGTCCTGGTCGAGGTCGACGCGTGCGGGGTCTGCCGCACCGACCTGCATGTGGTCGAGGGAGACCTTCCTCCCCTGCGGTCCGCCGTGATCCCCGGCCACGAGATCGTGGGGAAGGTCGTCCAGCTCGGCCCCAACGTCCGGGCGCTCTCCGTCGGCGACCGGGTCGGGGTCCCCTGGCTCCACTGGACGTGCGGACGGTGCGAGTACTGCCGGACCGGTCGCGAGAATCTCTGCGAGGAGAAGACGTTCACCGGCTACGGCGAGAACGGAGGGTACGCGCCGTTCGTCGTGGGAAAGGAGGACTACGTGCTGCCGCTTCCTCCCGAAGGCGACTCGGCCGGTTGGGCGCCGTTCCTGTGCGCGGGACTGATCGGCTATCGGGCTCTGAAGACGGCGATGCCACGTTTCGGTGGGCGCATCGGGTTCTTCGGGTTCGGTGGGTCAGCGCACCTCACCCTGCAGCTCGCCTCCCGGCTCGGCTACGAAACGGTGGCGTACTCGCGGACCTCCGCGCATCTCGCGCTCGCGAAGTCGCTCGGAGCGACCGAGACCGTCCTCACCACCGAACCCCGCAGCTCCCCGTCTCCTCCGCTGGATAGCGCGATCGTATTCGCGCCGGCCGGCTCGGTCGTGATCGACGCGCTCAAAGAGGTGCGCAAGGGAGGGACGGTAGCGATCGCCGGGATCCACATGAGCCCCATCCCATCGATCGACTACGATCGCCTTTTGTTCGGCGAACGACGGATCGCCAGCGTCGAGGCGAACACCCGCGCCGACGCTCGCGAGTTCCTCGACCTCTCCGCGCACTTGCCCCTCAAGAGCACGGTCGAACCCCGTCCGCTCGCGAAGGCGAACGAGGCGCTCGCCGACCTCAAGTCCGGTCGGATCGACGGAGTCCTCGTCCTGGACGTCCGGTCCTCACCGACGTAACCGGCGTCGACGCGCGGCCCGCCCGGGCCGGGTCGCCCTGACTCCCCCCGCGGCGCGCCCGACTACGCAGTTCCTGCGATGGGATCCCCTCGATCCGAAGGTACTTCGGCCGCTCTTGCCCCATCGCTCCGATGCGTCGGTCCTCGCGAACGGCAGAGCGTGGTCGGTGTCTCACGCTCGATGCGCCCTCCGTTGCGCGATGGGATGACCCCGCCCCGCTGCCTCGAGCGCGGACCCTGCCTCTCGGCTAGGAACTCTCCCCCGCCCCTCGCTAGGTGGGGCATGGACGGCGACCCGCTCGCCGAGGTTTTGTGGGGCGGTGTCGTGGGCCGTCCGTGCCGAGCGCCCGGTCGCGCCCGCATCCGCAGCGTCTCACGATCGTGCTCGCCCAATGGTGCCCGCACTGCGTGCCGCTATCGGTGCGGAACGGAAAGAGGCTCGCGGCCCGGCTCAAGCTCCCGTTGCGGATCCTCGACATCGATCGAAAGAGCCAGGTCCCGCTCGCCGACCGGATCGTGAAGGGGCACGGCGATGCGTGCCCGGATTACCTCATCCCTCAGGTCTTCCTCGAGTGGTCCGACGGTGGCGTGGAACACCTGTTGACCGGATTCTCCGAGCAGGTTCCTCGCACCGCCCGGGCGTGGAAGGACCTCTTGGCCAGCGACTGGCTCCGCGCGGTCCTCCCGCGGGTGCGCTCGTGACGCGGCGCGGGGCGATCCCGGCGGTCCTTCGCCGTGCGCTCGCCTCCCCGGGCGGGACCTGTTACCGACATTGCGGCCGGCCGATCCGAACGCGGACGGTGAAGAGTCCCCTGCCCGGCATCTGGACCGTGCGGGCCTGTCCGTCGGGCGTCGTATCGGTCAGTACGTACGCGGAGTGGGGAACGCGCGATCCGACACGCGCCGTCCAACGAATGCTGCGTCGTTGGTCCGTCCCCCCGTCGCTGGTGCGGGCACGAGATCTGCGGGCCGCCACCCGCCACGGACCCGAACTGGGTCCGGCGGCGGAGCGGTTCCTCGCCAGGGCCCGACCGCGACGGAACGTCCACGTCGTGTACTGGAGGGTATATCCGTTCCAGGCTCGCGACGGATCCGAACGACGACTGTTCGTCTGCTATCGTCGCAAGCACCCGACGCCGGTGTTCTTCTCCCAAGATCCGAAGGGTGCGATGGGACGATGCCCGGCGTGTGCCGAGCGTAGCACCGAGCTCCTCGGACGAGGGTCGAGATAGCGCGGTGCCATGGCGGTCCCGTCACGCATGGATCCTTCTTCCACCCTCCGCGCACTGGTGGACGCGTTCGTCCCCGCGAGTCCTGCGGAGGGCCACGGGGCTTCCTATCCGTCGGCTTCATCCGTCGGGATCGACGGAGAGATCCGATCCCTCGTCCGCGGGCTCTCCCACGACGAGCAACGGGAGTTCTCGAGACTGATGTCGACGATCGACTCGCCCATTTCCAACCTCCTGCTGACCGGCCGGCCGGTGCGCTTCTCGCAACTCGCGCCGGCCGAACGGGAGCGATACCTACTCGGTTGGTCGAAGAGCCGGCTCGCTCCGAAACGAAAGGGATTCTACGCGATCAAGCGCCTCGTGCTCAACCAGTACTTCTCCGGCCCGCTCGGCGGAGCCCCGAATCCCTTCTGGGGGCGCATCCACTACGACATCCCTGATTCTCCGCCGGGACTCCCGGACCCACTCGAAGGCCTGGCACCGATCCGGCCCGACCGGGACGTCGAGCTGAACGTCGATGCCTGTGTGATCGGAAGCGGCGCCGGTGGCGGCGTGATCGCGGAGCGGCTGGTCCGCGCCGGATACACGATCGTGATCCTCGAGTCCGGGGGATGGTACCCGCATCGTTCCTACCCCCGGGTGGAACGCGATGCGCGGGACCGGCTCTTCGTCGGCCGTGGGCTCCTGACCACCCGAAACGGAGCGATCGGCCTCCTGGCGGGTGGGTCGGTCGGAGGCGGGACGTCGATCAACTGGATGACCTGCTTACCCCCGCTCCCGGAGGCCCGCATGGAGTGGGTGGCGGAGGGCGGGATGGAGGGAGTCGACGGCCCGGGCTTCGATCGCCGCCTGGCCTCGGTCGCGGATCGGATCCACGTCTCGACGCGCGAGAGCGACGTCAACGCCAACAACGACACGCTCCGGCGAGGATGCATCGCGCTCGGATACTCGCAGGGGGCCGATTGGGATGTGATCCCCCGGAACGCAGTGGGGTGCTCGTCACGCTGTGGGTTCTGCACGTTCGGTTGTCCGTACGCCGCTCGGCAATCCGGGCCGGTCACCTACCTCTTGGACGCCCTCCGCGGCGGAGCGAAGCTGTTCGCGCTCACCCGAGCGGATAGGGTCGAGACGATCCACGGCCGCGTGAGCGGCGTCCGGGCCACGTACCGAGAAGGAGACACGCGCCGCCACGTACACGTCCGCGCGAGAGCGGTGGTCGTCGCGGCCGGAGCGATCGAGACCCCGGCGATCCTCCTGAGGTCGGAGGTCCGTCACCCGGGCGTCGGGCGGGGGCTTCGTCTTGATCCGACCACCGCCCTTGCCGGAGAGTTCCCCCACCCTGTGCGGACCTGGGTCGGGCCCCACCAGACCATCAGGGTCTGCCGGTTCCAGCGGACGGACGAGGGCGCGCACGGACCCTGGATCGAGGTCGCACCCGCGCACCCGGGCCTATCCGCGATCGCGGTTCCGTGGGCAGGGGCCGCCGACTTCCGTCGATTGATGGAGCGGATCGAGTACGTCAGCACCCCGATCGTTCTCGTTCGGGACGTCGGAGAAGGCCGTGTCCGCTTGGGGTCCGACGGGCGCGCCCAGCTTGACTACGTCCTGACGCGGCGGGATCGCGAGAACCTCCTCCGGGGGCTCGTCGAGACCGCGAAGATCCTCCGCGCCGCCGGAACCACCCGGTTGCTCTCTTTGCAAAGCTCGTACGCGGAGGAAGGCGACGGAAGCCGAGCCCTGTCATCCGCGGATCTCGAGCGGTTCGTGGCCCGGATGACGCAGGTCGGTCTCCGGGACAATGCGGCCGCCCTCTTCAGCGCCCACCCGATGGGCAGCGCTCGGGCCGGAACGGACCCGCGTACTTCGGCGGCCCGTCCGTCGGGGGAGGTTCATGGAATCGACGGCCTCTGGATCGGGGACGGGAGCCTTCTACCGTCCGCTCCGGGAGCGAACCCCATGATCTCCATCCTGGCGACCGCGGACCGGACGGCGGACCATGTGCTCGCGGCTCTTGGGGCTCGATGAGACGTCGCGGGCCGGTGGATGGTGAGCGATACTTCTTTCGAGAGAGGCCCGATGGGGCCCTCTCTTCCCGGGCCCGCAAAGGCGGAGATGCCACCGACCGGAACCACGGCGCCGCTCCCCTCCCCCCTCGAGTCCATCGCGGTCCGGTTCTCGATCTTCCTCGCGATCTTCCTCGCCATCATCGGCATCATCTTCGCCTCGAACGACCTCCTCATCGCTCCTCCGTACGCCGTCACGACCTACCTCGTGGTGTTCAACCCGAGCTCGAGATACGCTCAACCTCGGAACATCGTTGCGTCGTACCTGGCCGTCATCGCGAGTTCCGAGCTGTTCGAGTTCCTCCTCGGCTCCACCGTCCTCGCGCTCGCCCTCAACGTGATCCTCGTGGCGGGGTTCATCTCGTTCACGCCGTACTCGCATCCCCCGGCGGTCGCGCTCGCGATCTTCTCGCTTCTCATCCACGATCCCCCCGGATTCGCCCTGACGTCCGTGGTCGTGCTCATCATCGTGGGCGCCGCGGCGGTCGTGATTCCGCGGATCGCACCCCTCCGCCGCTGGCTGGAGACGCGCCCGATATGACCGTCCCCGCCTCGATGGGGATTCGTCGGGGCGCTCGGCGGGTTCGCTAGCGCTTTCCCCCCGTGAGAGATCGCGCAACCGGGGCCGGTATGAAGTGGGTGACTCGAGAGAAGGCGAGGGTCGACCGAATCGCGTGTCCCTGGGCGATCCGGAAGTTCATCGATCGCGACGCGGAGTTCCTCTACGTTCCCAAGGACAAGGTCATGGAGCTTGCCGCGAAGGAGAATGGGATCCCGTTCGATACGCGCGGCGCTGAGCTGGACCACTACGAGGAGGACGGGAAGGCGTTCGTCACCTTTGACGCGGTCATCCGGAAGTACCGGCTCAGGGACCCGGCGCTTCTCGAGCTCGCCAAGATCGTGCGCGTGGCGGACGGAGGGTACGGCGATGCTCCCGAGGCCGCCGGGCTCGAGGCTGCGGCGACCGGCTTTCAACGGATCGCGAAGGACGACATCGAGAACCAACGCCTCCAGTTCCCCCTCTACGACGCTCTCTATGCCTACTGCCGGTGGAAGGTCGAGCAAGGTGGCCAGCCGGGACCCGCCGCGAGGGCCCGCTGAGCGCAGCCCGACTCTGGACGGGTGACGACCGTTCCGCCCGCGTCTCCCCGCGCGGGCCGCTCGGATCTGCGCCTACTGGTCCTCGCTCGGACACTGCGCGGATTCGGCGCGGGAGCGCTCTCGATCGTCATCGCGGTCGATCTTGCGAGCGCGGGCTACTCCCCGCTCGCCGTCGGGGTCCTGATCGGGCTCGCGCTTGCGGGAGGATCGCTCGGGTCCCTCCTGGTTCCGCGTCTCGAACGACTCTGGTCCCGCCGGACGGTACTGTGGATCGAGTCCGCGTTGGTGATCCTCGGCGGCATCGTCCTGTGGCTCGCCATCTCCGACCCGTTCCTGCTCGTCATGGTCCTGTTGCTCGGTGGCATCGTCACGGGAGGGAGCGACGTGAGCCCTCTCGGCGCAATCGAGCAAGCGATCGTCGCCGATGCGACGAAGTCGAGCTCCCGCACCGCGGCCTACGCCTACTACAATCTTGCCGGGTACGTCGGGGCAGCGTTCGGTGCGCTTGCGGTCGGTGCGATCACCGTGGGGCTCTCCGGACTCGCTTCGGTGAACGCGTCCCACGACGCGGTCTTCCCGTTCTACGCCATTCTGGGGCTCTCCCTGATCCCAATCTACGGTGCCCTTTCCCGGGCGGAAGCCGGCCATCGGGTCGTCGAGCCGCGACCCATCCTCTCTCCCGAAAGCCGGCGCAACGTGCTCGATCTCGCCGGGCTGTTCACGATCGACGCGTTTGGGGGCGGCCTCATCATGAACAGCCTGCTCGCCTACTATCTCACGATCCGATTTGCGCCGTCGGTTGGTGATCTGGGTCTCCTCTTCTTCGGGGCGAGCCTCGCTGCGGCCGCTTCGTTTCTGCTCGCGGTCCCCTTGGCACGCCGCATCGGGCTGATCCGGACGATGGTCTTCACCCACATCCCGTCGAGCCTCCTGGTCATCGCGTTCGCGTTCTCCCCGGCGTTCGTCGTGGCGTCCGGGCTGTGGATCGCTCGGTCGACCCTCTCCCAGATGGACGTCCCGACGCGACAGGCCTACACGCAGGCGATCGTGCCGCCAACGGATCGCACCGCGGCCGCGGGAATCACGACCGCTGCCCGGAGCGCGCAGGCGTTCGGCGCTCCGGTGACCGGCGGGTTCTTAGCGGCCGGCGGTCCCTGGCTCACGGGACCGTTCGTGCTGGCCGGCTCCGTGAAGATCGCCTACGACCTCTGGGTCTACCGCCGGTTCCGAGCGGTCCGACCTTTGGAGGAGCGCGGAGGCGAGCTCGGGGAATCCGGACCTCGTGCGGACCGATGAACCGGAGGACGGCGGGGGTGGCCTCTCGCCGAAGAACGACGGGGCCCGCCCGACCGCCTCAACACGATGGCGTAGTGCCACGGCCCAAATGCCCAGCGGCCGACCACCGCTAGGCCCAGCGCTCCGAGGCGCTGCTCCGCCTGGGAAGGGGTCAGCCGGACCTCGACGGGAGGTCCTACGGGAGTCCGCTCTTTGTTCCAGTCTGTGTTCACGAGTCGACCGTCCGGCTTCAGCAGCCGCACGGCTTCCGACAGCGTAGGGTCCGAGATGTCGTGGAGGACGTTCGCGAGGAGGACCACGTCGGCGATGCCCGAGTCGAGCGGGATCGAGGCGCGGCCGCTCCGGACCGGGACAAGCTGAGGGAGGGACTCCTTTTCGCGTCGCTCGCGAAGAAGTTCGACCAGATCCTCCGAGAGATCGACCGCGAAGACCCGTCCGCGAGGGCCGACCTTCCGCGCGGCCGGAAGGGCGAAGTACCCCGTGCCGGCGCCGACCTCGACGACGGTGGCTCCGGGGGCGAGCCCCACGCGAGTCCAGAGATCGTCCGGGTCCTCGCTCTGCCGGCGCTCGGGCCTCTCGAGTCGCTCGAGGGCCTGTTCGCGGGTCCACGCACTGCCAACGAGGCGGTCGTGTCCGTGATGCGAGTGCGCCATCGTCGACGGAGCTACGTGCGCCCGGGTCTTCTCTCTATCTCCGCGATGAGCGAGTCGACTCCGTCGGGGAACGATGGGTACCGCGGTCTCCAGCCGAGCGCCTCCAGCTTGGCCGAGGACGCGGCTCGGTTCGCCGAGAGGTGGCGGGCGATTCCCTCTCCGTAGGAGGCGACCGCCTCTTCGAAGGAGATCGCCTTCGGGGGTGCGACATGGACCCGCTCGGCGACGTGGGCGACGAACTCCCCCCACGGCCGCGGGTGTCCGTCCACGAGATTGTAGACCTGGAAAGGGCGGCCGGATTCGAGGACCGTGGCGAACCCCGCGCCGGTGTCCTCCAGCGATACGAATGACCAAAGGTTCTCTCCTCGATCGATCGTGCGGTACTCTCCGGATCGGATCGCGTCGAACGTGGGGCGGAACCATGCCCCGTCCCCGTAGACCATCCCGGGTCGGACGACCATCACCTCGAGACTCCCGGATATGCCCGCATCCAGTGCCACCCGCTCCGCGTCGTAGTTGTTCTTGGCCTCCCCTTCCGGTCTCACCACGGAATCCTCGGTCACGGTCCCCGGCTGACTCGGATAGACCCAGTATCCCGAACCGATTACGAGCCGCTCGACTCGGTTGACCCGCGCGGCTTCGACCAAGTTGCGCGCGCCCTCCACGCGCACCCGCCGAGCGAGGTCTTCCGGACCCTGGGTGGCGGGGGGATTCGCCGCCACGTGGACGATCCCGCGGCAGCTCCGAGTCGCCCGGAGGACAGACTCTCGGTCGAGGACATCGCCGACCACTGGGATTCCCCCATCGGCCCGGACCCAGTCCGCCCTCGCGGAATCTCGGACGAGGCCCCGGACCTGCCGGCCCTGTCGGGCCAGCGCACGGACGATCGCCCGCCCGAGGAAGCCCGATGCGCCGGCCACCAGGACCGGATCCCCGTGCGAGTCCTCCCCCGGCACGTCTCGCACCATCTTCGGGACCCGAGAAGACCGCTCCCTATGTCTGTTCCGGTGGGCTGGCGCATAAGTCCCGACAATTTCGGAAGCGAACGCGTTTGCTCTTTCTTGGGCCGTGCGCGGGGTCCCCCGCGCCATTCCGCGGCCTTCCGCCTGCGCCTCCGGCCTAGCCAAGGACGCGGCTCGGCTCGCCGAGAGGTGGCGGGCGATTCCCTCTCCGTAGGAGGCAACCGCCTCTTCGAAGGAGATCGCTTTCGGGGGTGCGGCATGGACCCGCTCGGCGACGGGGGCGACGCACTCCCCCCACGGCCGCGGGTGTCCGTCCACGAGATGGTAGACCCGGGAGGGGCGTCCCATCGGCGCCGGTCCGCCCCCGGGCGCCTCGGGACGAGGCCGATCGCGTCGAGCGTCTCGTGACGCGACCGATCGATTCGCGGCTCAGAGCCGCCCGTTCATCCGCCCCTCTCGCGAGCCCGGTTCGTGGGGCCGCCTCCACCTAACGGGACGTCGGGGCAACGACCGAGGGCGTGGGAATGAACTCGTTGACAGCGTCCATCAGCGGCTTGAGGTAGGTGACCGCAGGACCGCCGTGCATGACGGCCGCTACGAAGCCGGCTTCGACCACCTCACCCTTGCTGGCTCCGAGCGATGCGGCGGCCGAGACGTGGAAGGCGATGCACCACTCGCACTGTGCCGCGACGGAGAGCGCGACGCTGATGACCTCCTTCTGCTTGGCCGATAGGGCCGTTCCGCTCTCGGCGGCCTTCATAAAGCTCAGGAACCCGCCGATTTCCTTCGGGTACTCCTTCTGCAACGATCCGACGAGTGCCTGGAATTCCTGCAACTTCTCTGCCATGTGACCCATGTTCGCCCCCTCCTACGGTGGACCCGTTGGGCATCCGGGCCCGCAGTAGAAGAACGGCCCGTCAACCGAGCTCGACGATCCTCACGGAGAGGCGATCGACGCGATCGCCTCGCGCAACGCTGGCTCGGTCCGTTGCCCAACCTCTACAAGGTCCGGGGCCGAAGAGATTCGATCGAGCACCACCGCGGGACGTTGCAGAGCGACCCGGGTCTTCCCTTCCTCGTGGGATGCGACGATCTTGCAGGGAGAGAGGAGCGTCGCGTCCCGGTCCGCGGTGAGCACACGGTGGGCACCCTTCCACGAGTCCCCCTACAGTATCGCGAGCGGTGCGATCGTCGCCCCGATCCGTGAGGATCTCGTGCACCCGGAGGGTGGCGAGGCCTCCGAATCCCCGTCGACCGAGTTCGGCGGATGGGCGTTCGATCGCACCCTCGACGGTGCCGTCGGTGAATCGAGGATACCTCCCCTCAATCATTCTCGTGCGACCTCCTGCGCGGTCGGGTGTTTCGGCGGGAGGGCGAAGACGCTCTTGATGCGGGCTTCGAGGGTCGGCACAGGGTGGGCGCCTACGACCCGATCCACGAGCCGCCGCTGATCGAAGAAGAGCAACGTGGGAATCCCGGAGACCCCCCAGCGCGACGCCCATTGAGGGGCCCGATCCGCGTTGAGCTTCGCAAACCGGACCTCGGGATACCACTCCCGGGCGAGCCGTTCGAGCACCGGCGCCATCGCGCGGCACGGTGCGCACCAGGGGGCCCAGATGTCCAACGCGACCCGGGGGTGAGCGGAGAGGAATCCGACGACCGCGTCCCCCGTAACATCGACCGGGGTGGGATCCTCCGCCGACGACGATTGCCGGGGGTGGGCCGCCCGTCGCTCGACGATCTCCCGGACCAATCGATGCCGCAACTCCTCCAATTCCGGATCCTCCGGTCGATCGTCGCTCATGTTCGGGATGCCTCGGCCGCGACGGTAGGGGGCGTGATCACCGGCCGGACGACCACCGGAATCCCGGCTCGCTCGAAGATCACTCCCACCGGGCAGGTCCGGAGCGTGAGGGTAAGGGCGGTCGCCACCTCCTCGGCGGGCGCCGCGGTCGTGACCCGCAGCACGCCCGAGACCGCGGTGATGGTGGGTGCGCGCGGCGGCCGCTCCGCTCCGAGCTCGATACTCATGGCCTCGAAGGTCAGCCGTCGCCGTCGAGCGACCAGTCCGAAGATCGTTGTGATACATCCCGCGAGGGCGAGGACCTGGAGTTCGAGGGCTGAGGTCCCGGCATCCCCTCCTCCCTCGTCCCGGTCGAGGTCCACTACGACATCATGCCCGCGCCCGTCGTTGAGACGGGTGCGATAGCCCCCTTCCCACGTGCCGATCGCTGGGATGCTCATGCTCTCTATCTCCCCCTCTTCTTCGAGAGTTGAATCGCGATCCAAGTGCGAGTGGTCTCGAACCCGGAACGTCCCCACCAATCGAGGATAGAAAGGTTCGACCGATACCCACTCGCGCGCAGCGGGTCATCGACGTACACCCCGCCCGCGGTCCCCCTTACCGCGATCCAGTGCGGAACGTGCTCCCCAGGGGTTTCTCCTCCCTCTGGTACCAGCAGCAGACCGACACCGTTCTGTTCGGTCGGATGGTCCGGCCAACGGATCGAGATCCCTACCTTTCGGCACTCCTGTTCGAGACCGCGTTCGATCCGAGCGTACAGGCGTCGGTTCGAGAAGGAATGGACGGTCCGCACATGGTTCCCGAGCCACGGACGACGTCCCGTACCCACCACTTGTACCGAGAACCCCCTCCGACGTGCGGAAAGGGCGAGACCGAAGGGATGCGCGCCCGGGCAGGCGATCGCCGTGCTCTCCCGCCAGATCGCGAGCTCGTCATCGAGACGGTTGCGGGAACCCCTCCATCCGAGCGCCGCCAGCGCGGAGCCAAGGGCGGCGGCTCCGCACGTGAACGGAAGCGTCTGCCGTCGGTGCGAGCCGTCGCTCCGCCCGGCCATACGCCCAGTACACTGCCGTCGCCCAAAGCTCTCGCGTTGAGTCCAGTTCACCAGCGTCGTCGCGGCCCGCGGGGACGGACCTAGCGGTCGGACCGACGAGCGGTGCGAGGGAGGAAGCGACCCGTGGAAGAGATGTACGCGGCGTACTCCGGCCCGAGCGTGGGGGAGGAGAGGAAGAGTTCCTCCTCGGTGCGCGCCCTCGCGCGGGCGATGAGGACGATCCCCACGACGACCGGGAGGAGAGCGTAGCTGAGGAACGAGAGCGCAATCCCGGTCGCCAGCACGATGACCGCCGTGTAGATCGGGTGACGGACGCGGGAGTAGGGGCCCGAGCGGACAATCTTCTGATCGCCGGTAAGCTGGAGCTGCACGGTCGCATAGCGTCCGAGAGCGCGGAACGCCCATCCGAGGAGCACGATGCCGATCGCGAGCAACGCCCCACCCGCGAGCTGGACTTCGGTCGAACCCGGGAAATCCGCCGTGACGGAGGAGGAGAGTACTAGGGCAGGCGCGGCGAGCACCGCCAAAGGATACGCGAAGGCGATGATGAGGCACGCGAGCCAGAGGCTTTCGTAGGAAGCGCCGCTCGAGCTGCGGGCGATCGCGCCGTGGCGGTCCCCCGAAACGAGACGAGGCGATGGGGGCCGCGCCCACGCGAGCGCGATCACGAGCCCGATGTACAAGAGGGCGGCGAGGATCTGGGTCGCAACGATCGAGAGCATGCGATCCCTCAGCGTCGGGTGCCCGGCGAGCGCCAAGCCCGCCGGACCTCAGACCCGTTCTCGCGCACTCCGGAACGGTGCCGCTGCCTATCTCGGCCTTCGGACGGTAAGCGAGCCGATCCCAGCATACTTTTCCCTGGGGCCGAAAGAGTTCGCGGCCGGAAAAGGAACACCCCTCCCCGGCCGCGCGGGTCGCGTAGAGCGACCGTTCATACCGTGAAGAACGGGGTCACTTCCCGGATCTGCCGCTCGGTGGGGAGTCCGATGCTCTTGTATAGGCCTTCCATCGCCTCCGCGCTCGGGGCCTCCCAGACGCAGTGCGCCTGTGTCTTGCCGGGGATTGCGGCGATCATGATCGGCCGGAATCCCGCCGGGAGCTGGCCCTTCTTCGCGAGCGCGATCGCGCCCTGGACCTTCTCGACCACCGCCTTCGTGCTCTCGTTCGCCCACTTGTGCTCGATTTCGTAGACTGGCATGTCTTACCTCGATACGACTACCGGTCGATTTGGGATGAGCCGGCTCGTTGCGTACGTAACGAGCTTATCCTGCCTCGGGGGAATGCTCTCCTCGGCGCCATGCAGACCGTGAGCCTGTTGGTGGACCACGACTGCCCGTTCTCGCGCCCCGTCGCCGGCGGGGCCAACGCGCGGGTGACCCACCTATGCCATCGCGGCAAGGAAGCGATCCTCGAGGTACACGCCGGTGACGGAGCGGAGCTCACGAAGCTGGTCTCCGAGTACGCCCGCATCGGCGGAAGGGTCCTCTACGAGGAGCAGGATCGGACCGCTGCCCTGGTGGGATTCCGTGCGTGCGCGTGCTGCGGATCGGGCAAGGTGATCCCGTCGCTCGAGGGTCGAGGGTACCTCTACCTGCCGCCCTCGAGCTACTCCTCCGAGGGAGAGAGTTACCAGTTCCTCGTCCAGGACGGGCAGCTCGATCCTCGACTGAGAGATCGGTTGCCGCCGGAAGTGGAGGTCCGCCGCGTGGGCACGAAACCGCTCGTCAACCTGGAGTTCGAGGGCGGGTTCCTGGTCCCGGTCGGGGTCTTCCTGCGCGAGCTGACCGACCGGCAGCGCCAGGCGATCGTCACCGCCGTCGTTCGAGGCTACTACCGAATCCCTCGGGCCGTCAAGACCGAGGAGCTGGCGCGTAGCTTCGAGGTCTCGCGGCCCGCCTTCGAGGCCCTTCTTCGCAAGGCCGAGAACAAGCTGGTCGCCGCCCTGTTCCCGTACCTCGCCGTCCAGAGCCCCGCGGCGCGGGTCCCGGACGTACCGGATTCGATGGAACGGGCATAGATCCTCCCGCTCGGCCCGTCGCTGCGGGCCTTCGAGTCCGTCGGGGCCATCCGTGACGCGCTCCGGGATCCCCTCCGGCGGGGATGCAGCTTGGCCTCCGTTCTGATCGGCCCGCGCACGTTGCGACTCGCCGCACTCATCGACGGCATCACCCGCCGGCCGACCCGAAGGGAAAGTTAACCCACAGTGAATCACGTCCGAAAGCGCGTCCATCGTAACGAGGCCGGCCGCAGGAGGGAGGCGATCCCCTTCTCGAATCGACGGGGACCGGGTCACGCCGCACCGGTGCGGGGTCAATGCCAATTGACGGACGGGCTATCATTTCATTCCCTCCCTAACGAAGGCGAAGCACCATGAGGGACCAGCTGTTCAACGACTTGGTGGCGGTAGGCGCGGTGCTCGTCGTCGTCGTTGCGGGCACGATCGCCCTCACGGCCTTCAACAGTCCGGCGGAAGCGGGACCTCCCTCGGGTGCGCCGGTCAGCTACCTCAACCTGAGCATCGTGATCAACAACACCTATTCCGCCGCCTACGGAGGAAGCGGGTGGCCCCAGTATACGCCCGCGAACTTCACGGTCCCCGAAGGGTTCGTCATAGTGACGATTCACGATCACGATACTCCGGCGGGCTGGACGCAGTGCACGTGCGCCGTTCGCGGCACGGTGGGAGGTACGGAAAAGATCAACGGAACTTCGGTCTCTCAGGTGAACTGGAAGACGGTCGCCCACACGTTCACGGTTCCCACTCTAGGCATCAACGTGCTGAGCCCGGCGCTGAGCACCGTCACGTTCACCCTCTATCTCGGCAAGGTCGGTCAGTTCCCTTGGATGTGCATGGCACCGTGCGGAGGCGGGTCGGGGGGCTTTGGCTGGCCCATGTTCGCCCCGGGGTTCATGGCAGGCACGATGACGGTCGCCCCCGGCTGAGCGACGATGGCCGATGCTCGTGACCGAGCCGGGCGGACACTGGACATCCTCCGCATCCTCCTCGGCCTGATCTGGGCGGTGAACCTGCTCTTCATCTTCCTGCCGGTCTCCTGGGCGTACTTTTGGAGTTCGTTTCGGGATACGGCGTATTCCTACGCCTTCTCGACCCTGGGCGGCCCCGGTCTCGCGGATTTCGTAGCCGCGAACCCGACCGTGTTCGGTTGGTCGATCGTCGTCGCCAGCGTCTACCTTACGGTCGCGCTTCTTCTCGGGTTCACCGTCCGTCTCGCGTGCGTGGTGGGCCTGATCATGTCCGTCGTGTTCTTTCTTACGCAGTGGTACTCGACCTTCGTGTTCCCCGGCGGCACGGACGTCGGGCCCCACCCCCTCTACCTGGCCATCTACGTGGCCCTCTTCCTCGGAGGCGCCGGACGGTACTGGTCCGTGGACGGTTGGCTGTGGAGATCCGGGCGGGCCCGCCTCGCCAAGGTCGCTCAATGGATCGCCACGCCGGCGTAAGGATCGAACGGTTGGCCCAGTCGCCGAGAGGGCTGGTCAACGTCGGCCGAGAATCCGGGACGGCCGGGGAGACGACCTGTCGATGGGTGGGCCTATTTCCTTCGGCGTCGGACCCGGGGGAAGAACTCGCGCAAGGTCGCGGAGGAATCACCGGCACCGATCGGGGTCGGAAGCCGGGCCGGCCGGTCGAGCTCTCCCGGAGGGAGTGAGCCAAGGACGTCCTCCAGTACCCGGATCGCGACGGGGTCCTGTGAGCTCCGGGCGATCCGTGCGATGGCCTGGACGAGGGCATCGAAGCGACGAGACTCGGCATCCGAGACGAGTCGAACGGATCCGTCTCCTCGGGCGAGTGTCGGGCGATTCGAGGCGAACTGGGGCCGAGCCGTGCGGAGCAGTTGCACCAGCCGAGCCACGCCTTCGCGGTCCTCGAGCTGTCCGAGCGCCCAAATCGCGGCCAGGCGAATCTCGGGATCCGGTTCGTGGAGCGCCAATCGGATCCGAGGCAGGCCTTCCTTGATGCCGAGCTGACCGAGCGCGTAGATCGCGCCGCGACGGGGCCAAGGATGCGGGTCGTCCAAGAGGGAGAGCAGCAGGTCCGCGTCCGTCCGATTTCCCACGCGCCCAAGGGCTAGGGCAGCGGCTCCGCGCACCGCCCAAGCCCGGTCGCTCGCCTTGGCTCGCGCCACCTTCGCGGCTATCGGCGCTCGCATCTCGGCGAGTCCGTGGAGGACGCACACCCGAACCCATCGCTCCGGGTCGTCGGCCGCCTTGGCGAGGGCAATGGCGCACTCCCGGGTCCCGATGCGTCCAAGCGCGATGACGAGCGCCGGCCGCTCCCACGAGTCGCACTCGCGCAAATGCTCGATCAAGAGCCTCGCTCCCCCCCGGTCCCGACGAAGGCCCATCGCGACCGCGGCGGCGATGCGGACTCTTCGAGCAGAATCCCCCACGAAGCGCCGAACCTTGCGGGCCGCCATCGGATCCCCGGAGCGTTCGAGCGCCAGGACCGCTTCTCGTCGGACCCGGTCCGATCCGTCGTCAAGCGCGTGCTCGAGCGCTTGGATCGCACGCGAATCCCCGATCCGGCCGAGGGCAAGTGCGGAAGCGTATCGAACGGCCGCGTTGGGATCGTGCTCGAGCCTTTCGACGAGCACGCTCGTCGACCGTCGGTCCTTGAGACGGGAGAGCGCGTATGCGGCCTGCCCGCGTACCCTCGGATCCCGATCCGACAGCGCCGATTCGAGGAACGTTCGGCTCTTCGACTGGGCGATCGTACCCAGCGCGGAGGCGGCTCCCGCACGAACCCGGGGGTCCGGATTCGCCAGCGCGGCGTGGAGCGAAGGGAGCGCGCGCCCGTCTCGGAGTTCACCGAGCCGGAGTGCGGCCCGGTTCGCGCGGCCCCCGTCGATGTGCTCGAGCTCGTCGAGGAGCCCCTTCAACTTCGAACCGTCGGCTTCCCGTGCGGAGGGCGGTACGGCACGAGCCGGGGGCGACCGCCGTTGGCGAGCGGCCGAGAGGCGGGCCGTAGCGACGGAAGAGGGCACAGTCGCCTCACGCGGCGACGGAGCTAAGACTCTGCCCCATACCCGCGCTGTGGTATGCGCGGCTCCCGGCTCGCTCGACTCAGCGCGCGAAGGCACCGTGAGCGCGAAGAGTCGCATCTTTCCGAGCCCGGTCCTCGGCCCCGATCACTGCGTTCGCCGCCACAATCGTGTCGAGCTTCTGTGCGAACTTCGCGAGGTGATCGCCGCGGACACCGACGACCATCTCGTCGATACCCAGCTCCGTGTAGATCCGCGAACCGATGCATCCGAACGAGATCGCGACCGGCGCGCCCTGGTTCATGATCGGGACGATCCCGCACATGGGCCGCCCGTTCATCGACACCGGCGTCGCGTCCTTCCCCCAGCCCGCGGCCTCCGTCGCCAGCATGGCTCCCTTCGGGTTGGTGAACATCAGCACGACCGTGGGGGGCATCGAGAGCGAGCCGAGGGGTCCGTATGCGACGAACTTTGGCGGAGTCTTGTTGTGAGGGATCCGGGTCTCTTCCCCGGGGTTGAGGTAGCCGACCTTCTGCATGGTCTCGACCGTCGACACGAGCCGGCTGCCCACCTCTCCCTGGGCCGGCACACCGAGGACGAACGCTCCGACCTCGCAGTCCTCGTGCTGGGGAAGTGACGCATAGAACGGCTCCTCCGTGCCGAACGCGAAGAAGGTGCAGACCGAAGGGACCCCACCCTCGTGTTGCGGCACGCCGGCGGGGGCCTCGTCCAGGTACGAGATCTGCACCGGGGCCCGGCCGAGACCGAGCTGCTGTTTGAGCTGCTGTGCAATCGCCTTGTAATCGATCACGTCCGCCTTCTCGTACCACAGGCTCTCAGAAGCTATAGAGCGTTTGTCCCGAGCTCACCCCGAAGAATTTCGACCTCTGTGAGATTGTCCGGTTCGTGTATCCATGCCGCAGTACGTGTTCCTCGCACGATGGACGAGCCGAGGCGCCAGGGGCCCACGGGAGTTGACCCACCGCATCGACGCGCCCGCGAAGGGAATCTCTGCACACGGAGGGAAGATCACGGCGCCGCTCCGCACGATGGGGCAGTACGACGTCGTCGCGATCGCCGACCCTCGTGCGGACGAGACGGCGAATACGGCGGGTGCTGCGGACGACGATGATCGGGCACGTCACGATGCGGACGCTCCAGGGTTGGACGATCGTGGAGTTCGCCGAACTCCCGAAGAAGCTCTGAACCCCCTCGGGGCCTCGGAATCAGAGAGTCGAGCGACCGGAGCGAATTCGAGGGCCGCGTAGTTTGCGTCCCCCTCTCCCCCGCACCAGTCGAACGCCGGATCTTCCTCCATCCGCGTCGTCACGTGGCCGCAGGTGGGGCACTGAACCACGCGCCAATCTGCCGTCACGGGGACCAGGGCTCCGCAGTTCGTGCAGCGTATCGCTTGGGGAATCGGAGGATCGGAGGTCATTCAGGGACCGCCATCGGCCCGCCGCGTAGGTCCGACTCATCTCTTCAATCCAACCGTTCAATGTAGAGTTCTTCACTCCCGCCGCGGTCCCAAGCTCGACCCTATGGGGAAGGTACGAAACCGATGACCGATCAGGTCGAGTGTCCCAAATGCGGAGCCAAGTTCGAGTCGCAGGCCGCGCTCATGGAGCACGCGAAGACCACCCACTCCATGTCCGCGTCGGCGGCGGCGCCGGCTCCGGCGAAGTTCGCATGCCCGGCATGCGGCATGGACTTCCCGACCCAAGCCGCCCTGGAACTCCACGCGAAAACGATGCACATGCACGGAACCCCCTCCAACCCGGCCCGGTCCGTCCGGCCGGCCCGGCTGCTGGCGTGGGGTGCCTTGGGGGGCATCATTGGTGGATTGGGCCTCGCGGGGGTGATGGCCGTTACGGGGAACCTCTTGGGGCTTCCCGTGACGATGCTCGCCGTCATCGCGCAGGCCATGTTCGGCGTCTCGGCGATGTCGAGCGGCGCGACGGCGGAGGGCCTGGGCATCCATCTGCTGAGCTCGGTCCTTATCGGGATCGTGCTCACCGTTGTCGTCGTGGGCCTCTCGCGAGCCTCGGCGGGATTCTCGAAGGCGTTCTTCCCCACTTCGGGCGGGCGCATCGTCTCCGCGGGGCTGCTGGGGGGCTTGCTGGTCTTCTTGGTCTTCGGACTTCCGCTCATGTTCTTGGCGCTCGTTCCGACCATGCACACGCTCGTGACAGGGATGATCGAGATGATGGGGGCCTCGCCCTCGATGGCCTCGAGCATGGCGACCACGAAGCTCAACGGGTGGATGCCCAGCATCCTCAGCGGCTTCTTCATCGGTCACCTGGTCTACGGGCTGCTCCTCGCCGCGTTCGTCTTCGCAGGGGTACGTCTCCAGCTTCGGGCAGCCGGCAGGAGCGCGACGGCCCGCCGGGCCCGCGAGAGCTCGGCGTAGGTGTCCCGCGATGCAAGCCGGCCAGGGAACCCGTCCGCGACTCCGGCCCATGCATTAGACCGCGCCGCAGGCAGGGAACATGGGAATCGTAGCCTCGATGCGAGCCCAGTCCGGATCCGGACCGCCGGCCAGGGTCGCGGACACGGAGCAGGAGCTCGCAGAGCGGACAGGCAGAGGCCTTTCGTGCGTGAGTGGTCTCCCCATCCGTATGCGCCTCCTCCAGATCGCGACAGTAGGTGAGAACCCTGACGCGGTATTCGTCGGGATACGGACCTTCCCTACAGCGAAGCTGGTGCTCCTCCACACGGCCGAGTTCGAGGCCTCGGCGCGGGAGGTCGCGCGACGGAGCACGGGGATCAAGCTGCCCACCGAGCTCAAGCTCATCGGCGAGCCTCCCCTCATGTCGTGTCTTGAGATCGTCTCCCGGATCGCCCACGAGGAGGGGTCTCAGTACGACGATCTTCTGATCAACACCGGCGCGGGCCCGCGGATGATGACCTGCTCCCTACTGGCCGCGGCATTCGTCAACGGGATCCGAGCGATCGACGTGATGAACGACCAACCTGTCCCCCTCCCCGTCCTGAAATTCTCCTACACCGAGCTCGTCACCGACGCCAAGTTCCGATTGTTGCGGGCGCTCGAACGGATGGGAGGGACCGCCGGTTCCTTGGAAGAGCTAACCGAGGACTCAGGGCTCGACAAGTCGCTGCTGTCGTATCACATCCGGGGGGGGAAGGAATCCCGGGGACTCGAGGGACTTGGACTGGTCGAGGTCGAGCGGGGGGTCCAAGGACGGCTGCTGATCCGCATTACCCCTTCCGGGCGGATGATGCTCATGGGTCAAACGCAAGCCCCCAATGAAGCCGTCCGTTCCGAACCAAGACAGGGCCGCCGGTAGATCCGTCACTTCCGCAGTTGCGACGTCCCCTATCGGCCCGGAGACTCCGCGGCTCTCACCATCTAGCGCCGGTATCCGGAACGGAGCATCCCCTCGGACATCGCGCCGGGTCCTTGAGATGACCGCGTGTGCCTCAAACCGTTAGAACGAAGAACCATCTCCCTCCGAAGCGTTAAGGTGTCGGGGAGAACGATGGCGAGCGAGTTTCGATGCCCAATGTGCGGAGCGACGTTCCCGAGCGAAGCGGCCCTCAAGCAGCACGGAGCGATGCATATGGGAGGTTCCGGAGGATCGCCGGCCGCCTCTCCCGGGTTCGCGTGCGCGGCTTGCGGCGCCCATTTTGCGACGGAAGCGGAGCTCAAGGCGCACGGAGCCAAGTCGCATCCGATGTGATAGTGACCCTCCTCCCGGGTCGCGGGATACGGTCCCGCCTTCGTCTCCCACGGAGCCTGCATGGTCCCACCCGCGGAGGCATCGCCCCCGGTGCGGTTGCTCCGCGGGTGAGGGAGGATGCTGCCGCTGTGATGCGTGCTGTTCGGTAGGAGTTGAATGTTGCTCGGGGTGCACGGTAGACCTGTACTCGGCCTCCCCCGCCCCTCGAACCCGCGGAACCCCGTCCCCCTGTTCGGCCTCCTCTCCCGGAGGCCTCACTTGCTTCGCACGTGTTGCTCAGAGTCCGCGAACTAGGGGGTAGAGCGCAATGACGGAGAAAGAATACGACATGATGGTGATTGGTTCTGGCTCTGCCGTCTCGGTGCTCGACGCATGGCTTGGATCCCACCCCAACTCCCGCGGAGCGGTGATCGACAAGGACACTCCCGGCGGCATCTGCCTGACCCGAGGGTGCATTCCCTCCAAGGTGCTAATGAGCGTCGCCGACGTCGTCCGGACGATCGAGCGCGCCCCGGTGTTCGGGGTCATCGTGCCGAGCCCCTCCGTGGACTTCAAGGCGGTCATGGACCGCCTCCGTCAGCACATCGATCCCGAGATTCGCTCCATCGAAGAGGCCTACAAGCACGCCACAAACGTCGACTACTATCGAACCACGGCCGAGTTCGTAGAGC
>JAKAPG010000003.1:0-15138 GCA_021823085.1 Thermoplasmata archaeon
GGGCTCGCTGCGGTCACGGTCGCCCTCATCCCGTGGGTCGGCCTCGTGCCGATGGTGTTCCTCGGGATCGTCTTCTCGTTCGCGTACGGCGCGACCTACGCGGTCATGTACGTGCTGCCGAACTACCTGCCCGGGCTGCCGGCGGGCGAGATCCCGGTTGGGATCGGACTGTTCAACTCGATCCAGCTCGCCGGTGGGGCGGTCGTCGCGTGGGCCTTCGGCCTCTGGGTCGCGTCGCTGGGGTACTCGCTCGCGTGGTCGCTCCTGGCCCTCGTCGTGGTGGTTCCGCTGGCGCTGCTCGTCTACGTCCCGCGAACGGGGCTCGGCGGGCCCGCGGCCGCGCGTCGGCCGGACGTGGCGGCCGCCGTCCCGCGGCCCGAGCCCGCCCGGTAGCGCACCACAATGCGATCGGGCAGCTCTCGCATTTCGGTCCGATCGGCCGGCACAGGTTCTGTCCGTGCTGAACGAGGAGCGGGTTGAGCGGGATCCAGTAGCGCTCGGGTACAACCCGACGCAGGGCCTCTTCGGTCTCCTCGGGCGTACGGGTCCGTACGATCCCGAGACGGTTCGCGATCCGATGGACGTGCGTGTCGACGGGGATCGCGCGAACCCCGTAGCCGAAGACGAGCACGCAGTTCGCGGTCTTGGGTCCGACGCCCGGGAGGCTCGTGAGTTCCTCGAGGGTTCGCGGCACCTTCCCGTGGAAGCGCTCGAGGAGCGCCCGGGCGTTCTCGGGGAGCACGCGGGCCTTCGTGCGATAGAAGCCCGCCGGACGGATCAACGGCTCGAGGTCGGACGGCGTAGCCCGGGCGAGCCGCTCGGCGGTCGGATAGCGGGCGAACAGCCGCGCGCTGGCGACGTCGGTGGCTTCGTCCCGCGTTCGCTGCGAGAGGATCGTCCCCACCATCACCTGGAACGGATCCTCGGCGTGGTGTCTCAGGTACGGGACCCGCCAGTTCCCCGTCCCGTAGAACTGGCTGAGCGCGTCGAGGACCCGGGGCCAGGGAAAGGCCGAGCGACCGCTCATCCGGAAACCTCCCGGGGAGTCATTCGGCCGGGATCCGAGAGGTCCGGCTCATCGCTCGAGGCGCCCGTCCGCTCCCGCTCGAGCTCTCCGATTAGGTAGTCGCTACCCACCGCGAGCAGGAGCCCACCCTCGCCCGTCGCGGCGCGGGCCCATCGATAGCCATCGCGCGCGGAGGGGGCGACGACCACCCGCGAGAACCGGGGCATCGCGATCGCCGCCAGCTCCGACGGAGCGACCCCTCGTTCCGACCGCACGGGGACCAGCACGATCGTGCGCGCGAGCGGACCGAGCGCATCGAGGATCTCGGCGACCGGTTTGTCCCGCAGGCAGCCGAAGAGGACCGCGCTCGCGGCTGGATCCGTGAAGGGGAGCACCTCGGCGAGGCTCCGCACGACCGCGCGCGCGCTCTCGGGGGTATGGGCGACGTCGAAGTAGGTCGGCGGGTCGCGCGCGACCCGTTCCATGCGCCCGGGGATCTTGAGGTGGGCGAGCGCCGAGCGGGCCCGCGGAGCATTCCACGCGGGTCCTTCCGAGCCCATCTCGAGGAACCGGTAGCTCGCCGCGAGGGCGAGCGCGGCGTTCCGGGGCTGGAAGTCCCCTTCGAGCCGGAGGCGCATCGGGAACGCGGGCGTTCCGGGCCATCGGACCGTGAACTCCTGGCCGACCCGGGTCCAATGTCGGTCCGCGACCCGGATCTCCTCGCCTAGGTGCCACAGTGGCACTCCGAACGATCCGGCGGTCGCGTCGAGGACCGCGCGCCCCTCGTCGGGGAGCTCGCCGAGCACTCCGTGCATCCCGGCGTGAAAGATGCCGGCCTTCTCCCCCGCGATCGCCGCGAGGGTGCGACCGAGGATCTGTACGTGCTCGAGTTCGAGGGTCGTCACGACCCCAACGCGGGATGAGAGCAGGTTGGTCGCGTCCCAACGACCGCCGATGCCGACCTCGACCACGAATGTGTCGACCCCCTCGCGACGGAACCAGCCGAACGCCACCGCGGTCGTGACCTAGAAGAAGGTGGGAGCCCGGTCGATCGCGCCGGACCGCTCGAGGCGGTCCGAGATCTCCTCGATGCGCCCGAGCCCGCTCACGACCTCTTGGGGAGGGATTGGCACCCCGTTGATCCGCATCCGTTCCCTATAGCTGACGAGGTGCGGCGAGGTGAACAGCCCTGTTCTCCGTCCGTGCGCCCGCAGTATCGCCTCGGACATCGTGGCGACCGAGCCCTTGCCCTTGCTCCCCGTGATGTGGATCGATGGCGCGCTGCGTTGCGGGTTCCCGATCTCGGCGAGCACTCGACGGATCACATCCAGCGTCGGTCTCATCCCGAAGCGACGGCGGCGAAAGAGGTCGCCCAGCACCCGACGGTACGCTTCGTTCGACGCGACCGCTCTTCCCGGGGAACGGGCGCGACCCGTTCGCCGGCCTTCAGTACGTCGCACGCTCGCGGTAGCGACCGTAGACATCCTGGAAGGCCCGGACGATCTCGCCGAGCGTCGCGCGCGCCTTCAGCGCGTCGAGGACGGCGGGCATCGTGTTCTCTCGCTCCGTCGCGGCGACACGGCGGAGCCGGTCGAGCGCCTCGGTGTGACGGGACTTGCTGCGGCGCTCGCGCAGCCGTCGGAGCCGGCGTGCCTGGGCACGTCGTGCCGCTTCCGAGATCTTGAGCCGCGGGACCCGGATCGGTTCGTCGACCGTGTAGGCGTTCACGCCGACGACCTTCTCCTCGCCCCGCTCCACGGCGCGCTGGTACCGAAACGAGGACTCCTGGATATCGCGCTGGAAGAACCCGCGGTCGATCGCCGCGACGACGCCCCCCATCTCGTCGATCCGGTCGAAGTAACGGAACGCCTCCTCCTCCATCCGGTCGGTCAGCCACTCGACGTAGTAGCTGCCTCCGAAGGGGTCGATCACCTTGGGGACCCCGCTCTCGTTCGCGATGAGCTGCTGCGTTCGCAGAGCGATGCGCACCGCATCCTGGCTCGGCAGCTGGAGCGCCTCGTCGTAGGAGTTCGTGTGCAGCGACTGCGTGCCACCGAGCACTCCGGCGAGCGCTTGGATCGCGGTTCGCACGATGTTGAGCTCGGGTTGCTGCGCGGTGCACGAGCAACCGGCGGTTTGTGTGTGGAATCGCATCCACCACGAGCGCTGGTTCTTCGCGCCGAAGCGATCGCGCATGACCGTCGCCCAGATCCGACGGGCCGCGCGGAACTTCGCGATCTCCTCGAAGAAGTCGTTGTGGGAATTGAAGAAGAAGCTCAGCCGAGGGGCGAAGTCATCGACCGCGATCCCGCGTTCGCAGGTCGCCTGAACGTAGGCCATCCCGTCCGCCAGCGTGAACGCGAGCTCTTGCACCGCCGTAGAGCCCGCCTCGCGGATATGGTAGCCCGATATCGATACCGGGTTCCACCTCGGCATCTCCTTCGTCCCGAACTCGATCGTATCGACGACCAGGCGCAGCGCCGGAGCCGGGGGATACAGGAATTCCTTCTGCGCGGTGTACTCCTTGAGGATGTCGTTCTGCGTCGTGCCGCCGAGTCTCGCGCGAGGTACGTGGGCCGCTTCGGCGCTGAGGATGTACATCCCCCAGAGGATGTTCGCCGGCGCGTTGATCGTCATGCTGGTCGTGACCCGGTCGAGGGGAACGCCGCGCAGGAGCCGGCGCATGTCGTCGGCCGAGCTCACGCTCACCCCGCACTTCCCGACCTCGCCAAGTGCCTCCGGATCGTCGGCGTCGATCCCGTAGAGGGTCGGATCGTCGAACGCGATCGAAAGGCCGGACTCACCGTGGGAGAGCAGGTAGTGAAAGCGCCGATTCGTGTCCTCGGGGGTTCCGAAGCCGGAGAACATCCGCATCGACCAGAGGCGAGATCTGTACATGGTCGGGTGGATCCCGCGGGTGAACGGAAACTCTCCCGGCACCCCGAGCCGCGACGGGTCGCTCGATCCCGGAACGTAGAGTCGATCGACCGGGATCCCTCCGAGGGTGGTGAACGAATCGCGACGCTCCGGGGACCGGGCCAGCGCGGGGCCGAGAACCTCGGCTTCCCACCGGCTGCGGCTCTCGGCCAGACGGCCGCTCGCGGAACGGGGACCGGCGGCGGTGGGTAGCCCCGGCCTTGGACGACTGGCAGCCATCGGTGTCCAACGTCCTTCACGGGACATAAACTTCCCGGGAGCGCCGAGCCCCCTTCCCCCGGCATCCCGGATGGCATTCGCGCCGCCCCGGCCCGGGGGCCCGCCGCGACTTTTCAACGTGAGGCGATGGTTGGCGTGCATTCTCGACATCCATGTATACGGCCGATAACGGTACGTGCGACCGCTGCGCAGAAGCGGCGCCTGGGCGAAGGCAAACGCCTCGCGGAGGGGGGTGCGGGACGGAAGATGGCCCAAGGCGGGGCGATCGTAGCCATGAAGCCTTCGCTTCTCGGCATCGGGGGATGCTCGCGGAGCGCCCTTCGAAGATCGTGAACCAAATCGAGGGAACCTCCCCCCGGACGCCTCCCTCGTGTTCGATCTGGGCCGGGCCGGTGCTCCGGAGATCGACCGGACGCTCTCCGGAAGCCGGTGAACGGTGGAACCCTGCTCTGCGGATGCGTCGTTCCTCATCGCGCGGCTCGGTCCGCGCGATCCCCACCGCCCGGCCGCCCCTTTCTCCGGCGAGGGTGCACGGCGGAGGTCGAACCCTCCCGGTGGGCCTACAGCGCCCACGTCTTCGATGAGGTCGTCAGTGCGACCGTCGCGCTCACGCGCAGTTGGGGCGCTACCCACCGGGTAGGCGAACCGCTTCGAAACTCCCACCCGATCCGGATGGCGTGCGCGGACGAGTCCGTGTTCGAGGCGGTCCGGCAACTCCCTTCGGAGCGCCCCGGTAGACGCGGGTCGTTCCCGGGCCACGTCTCCTGTGTGTGGACGGAGCGGCTCGGTATCCGCGAGACGATTGCCTTCGAACGGAATCTCAGGAGGCGGGGTTCGCGACGCCCCCTGAGAGGGAGGCAGGAACCGGCACTCTCAGGCCCACGAGGTCGCTCTTCCCACGGCGGATGATCCGTGCCCCGATCTGCCGGGCGAACCGGGGGAACGCCCGGCCGGTCCACGCGGTGTTGTCCGCGAGCACGATCGCTCCAGGGGTAAGGCGCGGCGCGACCGTCGCCAGCTCGAAGGCGAGGTGGACAGGGGTGTGCCGGCTGTCGTGCAGGAAGAGCCCGATCGAGGGCAGCTGGCGGACGAGCCTCGGAAGGAGCTCTTCGCTGGGACCGATCCGAAGATCCCAACCCGTCCTCAACTCCTCGGGGACCGCCCAGCCGCTGCGACGGCCGGGCGGCAGAGCCACGGGCGTTTCGCGTGCGCCGAGTTCGGGGCCCCGTTGCAGGATCGGCCGATCGATCGAGTGGAGCACGCCCTCTTTGTTCCGTTTCAACGCGAGAAGGATGTGAGCGCTCGAGACGCCGCTGCTCACCCCGGTCTCGACGACATGGTCCGGCCGGAGGATCCGCACGAAGGTGTAGAGCTCGAGCGGCGCGCGGAACTGGGCGTAGCTGCTCCTCCCGCCCTCAATCTGGCGCTCGCGGATGATCCGGTCCGTATCGGCAAACGAAGCGCACTCGGCGAGGATTGCGCGGACATCGCGGGTCGGCCGCGCAAGTAGCCGGGCCGCCCACCGTACGTTCGGTCGCGCGCGAGGATCGCCGAGGAGCCTCGCCGTGACCGTTCCCGGGTCTTCGCGTCCCAAGTGGGCTCGGACCTTGGCCATCGAGGAGCAAGGTCGCGGACCGATTTGGGCTCACCGCGTCGGAGTCCCATGGGGAACGAGATGCGCTTCCTCGATGGCCCAGCGGGCCGACCCACCTCGCCACTCGGTCCGTGCTCGGTCGATCGAGAGCCGGGAATGCCAGAACGGAGCGTCAACGACGAGCGTCTCGTACTCACCTCCTTCCCCGGCCGGATGCACCGCGGGACCGGATCGAGACAGCCCGACGAGGCGCTGCACCCGATCCGCGTCGAGCCGTTCTCCGAGCCAATCCGCTCCCAGCGGCTCCGCCGCTACCTGCACGAGCCGTATGTCGAGCCCGGCCGCGATCTCCTCGGCGACCACGCGCACCGGATCGACTCTCCACAGCGGTGCGTAGATCCGCCGTCCGACCGCGTCGGCGGCTCGCAGCACCCGGGACCACTGGAAGGAGGAGGCAATCGCTCCGACCGAGACGGGGCCCTGGCCGCCGACGCGGAGCGCTTCTTCGAGAGCGACGGTCTCCGCGTCCGAATCCCCTGCTCGGACCGGCCAGGTCCTGAGCTCCTTACCCCAGGCCGTTGCCTGCCAGCGAACGAGGTGCAGGTTGGGGGTGTGGAACATCCACGAGTCGGGATCCTCGGGCACCATCACGAGCAACTCGTGGACCGGCCAGCCCTGACACTCGGCAAGGTAGGCCGAGTAGACCGAGTCCTTGCCTCCCGAGACGAGCGCCGTCGTGCGTTCCACGGGTGACTCCGCTAGGTCCCGACTGGGGCGCCGGGTCCGGCGCGCCATCGTGGGTACAGGGAAGCAAGATCGAGCGTCGCCCGGAGGTCCGATCCCCACGTAAGGCGCGCCGGATCCTCGGCGACGCTCCCGATCCGGGTCCACGCCCGGCCCTTGAAGATACGCCCCAGCGCCGCGACCGAGTCCCTTCGGACTTCCACCACCCATCGGGAGCCGCCTTCGGCGACCAGCGCTCGGGCGGCGCTCGAAAGGCCGAGAGTCTGCAGATCCACATCGAATGCAAGACCTCCGCCGAACGCCATCTCGGCCAAGGTCACGGCGAGCCCACCGTCCGACACGTCGTGAATCGCGCGGATCGCCCCGGACCGGACGGCCCGCAGGAGGCGCTCCCCATCCTCGCGAAGGCCCCGCGGGTCCGTCGGTGGAAGGGGCGCGGCGCGGATCCCCGCGGACCGTGCCCACAGCGACCCTCCGAGCTCCGGATGGCTGGGGCCGAGCAGGAAGAGCGGGTCGGACAACGACTTGAGGTCGCTCGTGACCGCGTGACGGATATCGTCGACGATGCCCGTCGCCATGAGAACGGCAGTAGGTAGGATCTCCCGGCCGATGCCGCCGTTGTACAGGCTCACGTTCCCGGACGGTACGGCGAGATCGAGTGCGCGAGCTCCCGCCGCGAGGCCCCGGACGACCCGATCGAGGTCTCCGAGCACTCGAGGGTCCTCCGGGTTTCCGAAATTAAGGCAGTTCGTGAACGCGTCCGGTCGAGCCCCAACGGCATAGAGGTTCCGCGCGGCCTCCTCGACGGTCGCAACCCCTCCCTCATACGGGTCCTCCCGGCAGAACCACGGTGCGGCGCCCACGGTGATCGCCAGCCCTCGGTAGCTCTCGACCCGGGGGCGCAGAACCGCCGCGTCACCGTGAGAGGGCGACTCGGGACGGCCGTGCAGGGGTCGGATCGAGGTTCGTCCTTGGACCTCGTGGTCATAGACCCGGATCACTCCCTCGCGGGAACGCACCGCGGGGTTGAGGACGATCCGTTCGAACAGCCCCGCAAGGTCCTCGTCCGAAGGGCTCGCGTCGCGGTTGCGTACCATCGCCCGGCGGCGTACCGGTCGGTGGCGGAGCGGGGGATTCACACGGAAACCGAGCCGGAGCCGTCCGGCCCAGACCTCCCCGTACCGGATCTCTTCGAACGGGCCCGGTCGGACGTGCCCGATATCCGTCGCGGGAACGTCGCGCGCGGCGAAGATCTCGAGGACCCGAGCGACGTGAGCGGGTCGGACGTCGAGTAGCATGCGCTCCTGCGACTCGCTGATCCAGATCTCCCACGGGAGCAGTCCCTCTTCGCGACGCGGGACCTTCGCGAGATCGATCGAGAGGCCGAAGCCGCCCGCGAACGCGAGCTCTCCGGAGGCCGTAGCGAGACCACCCCCCCCGAGGTCCTTCATGCCGGCGATCAGCCCCCGATCGGCCGCCTCAAGGCAGGCATGGATCAACGGCTCCTTCATGATCGGGTTCCCGAGCTGTACCGCACCGCGAGACTCCGACTCGCTGTGCTCGGTCAGCTCGCGCGAGGCGAACGCGACCCCACCGATGCCGTCGCGACCGGTGGGTCCGCCGACGAGGATCAAGCGGTCGCCCGCGCGGTGGGCGCGGTTCGGGATCAAGCGCCGTCTGGGGAGAAAGCCGACACACCCTACATTGACGAGGGGATTGACCGTGTACGACGGATCGAAGTAGATGCCGCCGCTCACCGTCGGGACGCCTACGCGGTTGCCGTAGTCCCGGATGCCGGCGATCACGCCCGAGAACAGGTACTCCGGCGCACGAACCCCAGTCGGGACCTCCCGGAGGGGAGTGTCGAGCGGGCCGAAGAACAGAGGATCGGCGAGGGCGATCGGCTTCCCTCCGACCGCCAGAACGTCCCGGAGTATCCCGCCGACCCCGGTGGCCGCCCCACCGTAGGGTTCGACCGCCGAGGGGTGGTTGTGCGACTCGATGCGCAGCGCGTAGGCGAACCCTTTTTCGAACCGCATGACCCCCGCGTCGCCCGTCCCGAGGACCCGAGGATGGGAACGAAAGCGGCCGAAGTGCCGGCGGAGGAACGGACGGCTTGTCTTGTAGCTGCAGTGCTCGCTCCAGCTCTGCGCCAAGGCGGCCAGCTCTACGTCCGTCGGATCCCGCCGGGCCGCACGGAAATAGCGCTGGATCCGGTCGAGTTCGATCGCATCGAATCCCCAGCCCCGCTGGCGGTTGGTACGACCGAGGCTGGCCCTCGATAGGTCCCGCACCGGGACCGTCGAGACTTCGGGGCTCCCGCCGAGCTCCGGGGCCGTCCGGCTCATGGATCGTGGCGGGGAACGATGGTGACCGCGTGGATCACCGGGTTCGCGAGCAACAGATCCACGGCTTCTTGGGCGCGTGTGCGCGCGTCCTCAGGGCTCAGACCCTCGAAGACGAGATCGTAGATCCGCGCGGTGCGAACCTGGGGGGTCGGGCGGAGGCCCAGCAACGCGAGGGACTTCTCAATGTTCTCTGCCTCTGCGTCCAGCACTCCGGGCTTCAGGGTGACTCGAACTTCTACCGTGACCGATGGCCGACTCGGCGGTACCGCCATTCTCGGGGTCGCGATGGCGATGCCTCTCTTAAGTCCACGGAGGCGCGAGCTACGGACCGACGTGGACGCGGGCGGGGAGCGTGCTGCCTTCGCCGGCCGAACAAGCATTATGGGGAGTGGGTCCCCTCCAACCGTAGTCCCCGATGGGACGGGACGGTACCTTGGGATGCGGAAGACCCCGCAGCGCGGAATGGATCGTCTATGGGTCGTGATCGCGGTCGGTCTCATCGGAGCCCTCCTCCTGGTCAGCGCCGCTCCGCTCACCGCCGGGGCGACAACCCCAGCGACCGGCTCCTCGCCCCACGACACGCCCCTCCCGCCCGCATCCTTGCGGTCCGCGCCGCGATCGGCGATCCCTCAGCTCGCCGGAGGGCCGGGCAATCCCGGGCCCGGTGCTCCCTACTCGGGCCCCATCGGCGTCTTCGTCGCCTTCGCGTTTTCCAATCAGTCTCGCCTCAACGCGTTGCTCCAGTCGATCGCAAACGTATCGGTCGGGTCGAAGCGCCCCTATGTTTCCGCGGCCGGGTTCGACGCTCAGTTCGGGGCGAACCCGAGCGCGTACCGGGCCGCGGCCACGTACTTCGGATCCTTCCCCGGCGTCAACGTAACGACCTACGCCGACCGTTCCGGCATCTTCCTGAGCGGCGCCGCCACGACGATCGGCGCCGCGTTCGGCGTCCCCATCCGCCAGTACGCATCCCCGGTCCGCGGCGAGTACTACGCCGCGGCGGGCACACCGACCCTACCGCAGCCGATCGCTTCGTCGGTGATCCAGGTGATCGGCCTCTCGGACTACGTGACCTATCACAGCGATGTCGCCTCGGTGAAGAACCTCGGCCCGGTGACGTCTTCGGCCCGGGTGCAGGGGTACCCGACACCGAACGAGATGGGCGGCGTCCAGTACCTCTACGGGTCGGACATGCAGGTTGCCTACGACGAACAGGCGCTCCTCAACATCACCGACCCGAGCGGCGAGGTGGTCGCCACGATCCTGTGGGCCGGTTGCAGCACGAACACCACCACTTGCCCCGCGCAGAACCTCACGGCACCGTTCGACCCCAGCGACATCTATTCCTACTTCAACCAGACCATTCCCGCCGGTCAGCCCCACCCGACGGTGTATGGGGTTCCGTTCGACGGAGCTCCTCCTCCCGGACCTTCGGCGGCCTCCGATCAGTCCGGAGCCGTCGTGGAGAACACCCTTGACCTCGAGATGGTGGGAAGCACGGCCCCGGGTGCCCAGATCTACAATGTGTACGGTGTTAGCCCCGGGAGCTCCGAGACGGACGCTGCGATGGCCTACATCCTGAACCCTCCCCCGGGCTCACCGCTCGCGAGCGTTCAGGTGATCTCGAACTCCTGGGGAGGGCCGGACCACGTGGACTTCGCTTGGAACCAGGCGATGGAAGAGGCCGCGGCCCGCGGGATCACCGTCCTCGCATCGACCGGGGATTCGGGGGACAACTCCGAGTCATCGAGCTATGTCGGGACCACGGTGGAATTCCCTTCGACCGTGGCGTACGATGCGTACGGCGTCGTCGCGGTCGGAGGCACGACGCTCGCGCTGAACCTCCGGCACGGGGCCAGTTACCTCCACATCTTCAACCAGACCGCGTGGTACAATGTCAATGCGGCGGGCGGCACCGATGTGCTGGGCAGCACCGGCGGGACGAGCTCGTACTACGGCGAGCCATCGTGGCAGGCCAACTCGGAAGCCAACTCCTACATCGATACCTACGCGAGCCAGCATGAAGCGACGAGCGGCCAGCGCGGCGTACCGGACCTGGCCGCGGTCGCCAACAACACCTACATCTTCTACCCGGGGCCCAACGGCGCCATCACGCAAGGTGCGGTCGCCGGGACGTCGGTCGCGGCTCCCATCACCGCCGGTTTGTTCGCGGAGATCGACGCGGTTCTTATGAAGTTCGGTCAATCCCCGCTGGGGTTCGCGGATCCCGCCGTGTACCAATGGGCCAACGCCTACGGCCTAGCTCCCCCCAAGGGTAGCGGCACGCAAGCGGTCGGCACGGTCTCGGTCGGCTCGTGGACCTCGGAACTCCCGAGTTCGCCCGTCTCGTTCGTCACGAGCGGAAGCAACCTCGTCTACCGCGCGCAGGCCGGCTATAGCCTCGTCACGGGATGGGGCTCCCTCGACGCCTACAACTTCACGACGTACGTCCTCGCGTACAACTACTCCGGATCCGGGTTTGCGCTCGACGGCGTGGCCGCGCATCTCAACCTGACCGACCTTACCGTCCACAGCGTCGGTGGCAGCTACAGCGCATCGGTCCAACTGAACGCCGTCATCGCGAACAGCCTCGGCGCGCCCCTCTACTGGGTCCAGAACGTGATCTACTTGAACGCCACATCGTTCGGTTCGTGGGCGGCGAATTACACCGGCTGGGTCTCGTACCCCTACTTCGGCCTTTACCCGGGCCAGACGGTCTACACGTACAATTTCCCGCTCAAGGGAACGACGATCTCTACGCCGGTGTCCTGGACGATCGCGCTCTCGCTCTCGGGGAGCGGGAGCGGCCGAACGTTGAACTTCGAGGTGAACAATAACCTCCTCCAGCTCCCGGTGCCCGGCGCGGCGTTCATCATCTCGGGGTACAACTACGAGTACTTCTGGCAGGGGCAACAGTACACGAACGGACCCTTCGCGCTCAGCGGCGGAGGCAGCTCCGGAGGGCTCGATCCTCAGTTCGCCCTCGTCGGCGGCCCATCGCGCGGCACGGGGATTTTCGGTGGGCCTACGACGGGGATGCTGACACTCTCGGTCCAAGACACCGGCTCTTTGTCGTTCCGACCCGCCATCGGGGCGGTCGCCATCGTCGGAGAAGTGAGCCAGACCGGCGAGACCGCGCAGAACCTCACCTGGTCCGGGAGCGGCCCGAACTGGAACGTTTCGTATGCGAACGGGAGCATCGCCCAGGGGGTCGCCCTCTACTCGGTCCTCGACGCGGGGAACCCGGGCCTCGTGGGCCCAGCGCACTACGCCGTGAACTTCACCGAATCCGGGCTCCCCGCGAACGCCTCCTGGAGCGTGGCCCTCGCGGCCGCGTCCGCGCCGGCCCCGATCACGTGCGTCGTCGGGGCTACGTCGGCGGGTTGCCACGGAACGACCATCTCGATCGCCGTCACGAACGGAACGTTCTACTTCGACGCGTGGACCTTCTCCAATTACCTTCCGCACGTCGGCTCGGGCACCGTGAGCGTTCGGGGAGCCGCGCAGACGATCACCATCGACTTTGCGCCCCCTGCGTCGGGCTCGTACGTCATCTCGTTCGAAGAGGTGGGGCTGCCTCGCGGCACGTCCTGGACGATCATGACGACCGGCTCCGCCGGCTCCGAGACCGGTGCTTCCCAGGGCCCGGTCGTCCAGTTCGGACTCGCGACCGGATCGTACCGGTACAGCGTGAACTCGACCGCAGGGTACTCCGCGTCCCCGTCCTCCGGGCGGTTCACGGTCGCAAACACCACCGAGGTGCTAACGATCTCGTTCTTCGCGGCCGGCGCTTCCGGAACTTCGTTCTTTGACCTAAGCACGTTCTGCGCCTTCGGAGTATGCGGCCCGACCCTCATCTACATCCTCTTCGCCATCGCGATCCTCGCGGGCACCATCGCGATCGTCGGCGCGAACATCAGTCGCCGGGCCGAGCGGCGCGAGCGCGCGGCTCGTGAGGCGCACGGGGCGGTGCGAGGCTGGGCCGGCACCGCGTGGGCCAACGCGGAGGCTCCTACGCCCTGGTCGCCGCCGGGGATACCGCCCACGGCCGCCGCGCCTCCATCCGGGGATCCCTCCACCAGCGGCTCCGCGCAACCGGGCCAACCCTCCCACGACCCCGAAGGAACGTTGAGGTGTCGGACGTGCGGGACCCCGATTCCGGAGAGCGCACGGTACTGCCCGTCATGCGGGGCTGCCGCACCGCCCAGCCTACCACCGAGCCGCTGAGGGTACCCGGGCCGAACCAGGGGCCCCCTTCCCCGGGAATCCGAGCCCGGTCAGCGTGAAGAGGTCGCCACGCCGCATAGCATATATAGGGGTCCTTTTTCGACTCGCCGGCTCGGGGGTCCGGCCGCTGATGGAGGAGCTCATTTGCAACGTAGAATTCCTCCGGGGTGGCTCGGAGATCGTCGCTCGCGTGTCGAGCGAAGCGGGTGGCGTCCGGGAATACCACGCCCCGTCGGGCGGCGCCGTCATCGACCAAGTGATCAACGACCTCCAAGAGGAGTTCGAGTCGAGCCCCGAGACGTAGGTCACGGGATCGAGGCTGGCATTCGCGGGAAGAGGAGCGGAGCGTCGCGTCCGATAGTACGGAGGAGCACGATGGATAACCCCACGTCGAAGGGACCCGTCAGCCGAACCGTCGAGAGCGCGTTTACGAAGGTGTGGGGTGACGAGCACGTGGTGGCCCTAGTCGCCCTGAAGGTCGAGACGAGCGAAGCCGACAACGTCGCGAGCGAGGTCGCGAAGTTTACGGAGGTCGACGATGTCTTCCTCGTGACCGGCGACACCGACATCTTCCTCAAGGTCCGGTTCCCCCGGTACGACGAGCTGAAGGACTTCGTGCTGCACCGCCTCCCGGCGGTCCGCGGAATCCGAGAGACCCGGACGCTCCTCGTCGTCACCGCCTACAAGGAGAGCGGGGAGGTCAGCCGCACTTGAGCGGTCCGGCGAGCCCCCCTCCGGCGATGTCGGGCGTCTCCGCGGAGGGTCGGAGCGAGGAACTGACCCGCATCGGATCCTCCCTGTCCCAGCTCGCCGAAGATCTCTCGGTCCCGCGCAACATCCGGCGGGGAGCCCAGACCGCGCGCGAACAGCTCGACAAGCCGCGGGCCGCGCTCGACGTGCGGATCGCGTCGGCGGTGAACCTCCTCGACGACCTCGCGAACGATCCTAACCTGCCCATGCACGGCCGGACCGCCATCTGGTCGATCATGTCCCGGCTGGAGAGCCTCAAGTGAGCGCCGGCGGGAATACTATGAAATACGCCGACCCAGTCCCGCCCATCGAGGGCGGGATCGGGCCCGTAGCTCAGCCCGGTAGGCCGCGGGCGAGGTCCTTCGGCCCGGGAAAGAGCAGCTGGCTTTTAACCAGTCGGCCGGGGGTTCGAACGCGGGTCCGGCTCGGCAATGCCCGGACTCGTCGAAACTCCCCCCGGGCCCGCTCCCCCCTCCTCCTCATTGAGGTTCCATGAGTCCCACCCGAGCCCGCGCGTCCTCGCGCTCAAAGAAGTCCGCCGCCAAGATCGCAACCCCGCCCCGGCCGTTCGTCGCGCACCACCTCGTCCCGCCGCACGAGCTCCTCAGCGAAGAGGAGTCGAAGCACGTGCTGGAAGAGCTGCGCACATCGATCGAGCGGCTGCCGAAGATCCTCCTCCAGGATCCCGGCCTCAACACCGACCCCGGGTTCGTCAAGGCGAAGGAAGAGGGAGTACCGCTCGTGGGCCGCCTCGTGCGGATCCGGCGCCCCAGCGAGACCGCGGGGCTCTCCATCGCCTATCGGGCGATCATCGTCGGCGTCGGAGGCGCCTAGGGATGCGCGAGATCGTAGATGCGTTCTTCCGGGAGCGCTCGATCGTCAACCACCACCTCGCGAGCTTCAACGACTTCCTGCCGACAAACGACAACCCGAACTCGCGCATGCAGCGCATCGTCGACGAGTCGCGCGTCAGCGAGGACTCGACGGAACGCGGGATCGTCCGGCTCGACGTTCAAAAGACGAAGAGCTCGATCTACGTGCGCGTCGGGCGCCGCCGCGACCCTCGCACCGGCCTCGTGAGCCCGTCGGCCGAGCCGACGATCTTCGTGGGCCAGCCGTTCGTCAAGGAGCCCGTGGGCTCGAAGCCGACGTTGACCCCGATGGAGGCGCGCCTTCGCAACCTCACCTACCAGGCCCCGATCTTCCTCAATGTCACGGTCGTCGAGAATGGCGTCGAGCGCGCGCCCGAGAACGTGCACATCGGCGATCTCCCGATCATGGTCAAGAGCCGACCGTGCAACCTCAACCGGGTG
>JAKAPG010000003.1:15148-27456 GCA_021823085.1 Thermoplasmata archaeon
GAACGCGACTCGGGGTTCCCGATCTCCGACGAGGAGTACCGCGCGAAGCTCGTCGAGTACGGCGAGGATCCGCTCGACCCGGGCGGCTACTTCATCATCGGGGGGACCGAGCGCGTGATCATCAGCCTCGAGGATCTCGCACCGAACCGGATCTTCGCGGAGTACAGCGAGCGCTACGGGACTCCGGTCGAGAGCGCGAAGGTCTTCAGCCAGCGCGGCGGCTACCGGTCGCTCACCGTCGTCGAGAAGAAGAAGGAGGGGATCCTGCAGGTCAGCGTCCCGACCGCGAGCGGCCAGATCCCGCTGGTCGTCCTGATGCGCGCGCTCGGGATGAAGAACGATGAGGAGATCTTCCAGGCGGTGCTGGGGGAGCTGCTCCCGCTGGACGAACCGTTCGTCCAGACGATGAAGCACCTGCTGAACGTCAACCTCGAGGAGTCGCTCTCCAAGAGGACGTATCCGCCCGAGGGGATCCTGACCACCGAGGACGCCCTCCTCTTCCTGGAGAAGAAGTTCGCGACGGGACAGGCGAAGGAGTACCGTCAGCGCAAGGTCGACGGCATCCTCGACCGCTCGCTCCTCCCGCACCTCGGAGACACGAAGGCGGACCGTCTCAAGAAGGCCCTCTACCTCGCCCGCATGGCGCGCACGGTCCTCGAACTCCATCTGAAGGAGCGCGGAGAGGACGACAAGGACCACTACGCGAACAAGCGCCTCAAGCTCGCCGGCGATCTGATGGAGGACCTCTTCCGCGTCGCCTTCAGCCTCCTGCTCAAGGACCTCAAGTACCAGCTCGAGCGCTCGTTCGCACGCAAGAAGGATCTTCGGATCGCGAGCGCGATCCGACCGGACCTGCTCACGCAGCGTCTCGTGCACGCCCTCGCGACGGGGAACTGGGTCGGGGGTCGCTCCGGAGTGAGCCAGGTGCTCGACCGGACGAGCCACATGTCGACGATCAGCCACCTTCGGCGGGTGACGAGCCCGCTCACGCGCACGCAACCTCACTTCGAGGCCCGCGATCTCCACCCGACGCAATTCGGCCGCCTGTGCCCCAACGAGACACCCGAAGGGCAGAACTGCGGCCTCGTCAAGAACTACGCCCTGTGCGTCGACGTCAGCGAGGGCGCCGACGAGGAGGAGGTCGCGCTGATCCTGCGCGATCTCAATACGCGCGAGATTGGCCCGGAGGTCTTTCAGGAGGGGAACGCTTCGAAGGGGAAGCGCGCGGCGCGCATCTACGTGAACGGGAACCTGGTCGGGCTCCACTCGAACCCCGTCGAACTCGTTCGCGAGATCCGCGAGCGCCGACGGGGCGGTATGCTGAGCCCCGCGCTCAGCGACCGTACGGCCGAGGTGAACGTCCGGTACGATTCGGTGATGAACGAGGTCATCGTCAACTGCGACTCGGGTCGGCTCCGCCGACCGCTCATCGTCGTCCAGGAGGGCGTGCCCCGAGTGGCGCAGGCCGATCTCGAGGATCTGGCGAACGGCGTGCGAACCTACAGCGACCTCGTGCGGGGCGGCCAGGTCGAGTGGATCGATGCGGAGGAGGAAGAGGACGCGCTCGTGTCGATCGACTCCTTCGTCGCCCCCGAGCGCTGTCCGAAGTGCAGCCACGCGCTTTCGCGCAGCGATGTCAAGTGGACCGGGGTTGCCCCGGGTGGCGGCAAGGCCAGCGTGGAGTGCCTCCACTGCCACGCGGTGTTCCCCGTCCCGAGCCCGCTCACCCCCCGCCACACGCACCTTGAGATCGATCCCAACCTCATGCTCGGAGTGTGCACGGGGCTGATCCCGTACCCCGAGCACAACAGCGCTCCGCGCAACACCATGGGCTCGGCGATGGCGAAGCAGGCGCTGGGCGTCGAGTCGGTCAACTACCGGCGGCGCCCCGACACGCGGGGCCATCTCCTCCACTATCCGCAGGCGCCGCTGCTGCGCACCCAGACGATGCGCTACGTGCACTTCACCGAGCGACCCGCGGGGCAGAACTTCGTCGTCGCCGTGCTGAGCTACGAGGGCTACAACATGCAGGATGCCCTCGTCTTCAGCAAGGGTGCGATCGAGCGCGGGCTCGGTCGCTCGTCGTTCTTCCGGACGTACCGCGGAGAGGAGCGCAAGTATCCCGGGGGGCAGGAGGATCGGTTCGAGATCCCGCGGCCCGACGTCGCGGGCGCCCGGGTCGACACGGCATACCGCAACCTCGCCGAGGACGGGCTCATCTTCCCCGAGCTCGAGGTGGGGGAGGGCGACGTCCTCATCGGAAAGACGAGCCCGCCCCGGTTCCTCGAGGAGAAGACCGACCTGCTCACGCCCCAGAAGCGGCGCGAGACGAGCGTCACGGTCCGCTTCGGCGAGTCCGGCTGGGTCGACAACGTCGTGCTCACCGAAGGGGAGAACATCTCGAAGCTCGTCAAGGTCAAGGTCCGCAACCAGCGGGTCCCCGAGCTCGGGGACAAGTTCGCGAGTCGGCACGGACAAAAGGGGGTCATCGGGCTCATCGCTCCGACGGAGAACCTTCCGTTCGCCCGGAACGGGATGACCCCGGACCTCCTGATCAATCCGCACGCGATCCCGTCCCGCATGACGGTCGCCCATGTCCTCGAGATGCTGGGCGGCAAGGTGGGTGCGCTCGAGGGCCGCACGATCGACGGAACGGCGTTCGGCGGGGAGCGGGAAGGAGCGTTGCGGGAGGCTCTGCAGAGGCTCGGCTTCCATCCCTCCGGCCGCGAGACGCTGTACGATGGCCTCACCGGCCGGCGGTTTGACGCGGAGATCTTCGTGGGCGTGATCTACTACCAGAAGCTCCACCACATGGTCGCCGGGAAGATGCATATGCGCTCCCGAGGACCGGTGCAGATCCTGACCCGCCAGCCGACGGAAGGTCGTTCGCGCCAGGGCGGTCTCAGGTTCGGTGAGATGGAGCGCGACTGCCTCATCGGTCACGGCGTCGCGATGGTCATCAAGGACCGGCTGCTCGACGAGTCCGACGGGACCGTCCAGTACGTCTGCGGCAACCCCGAGTGCGGGCACATCGCGATCCCCGACGCGCGGGCAGGATCGCTGCGTTGTCCCTCCTGCGGGAACACGTCGTCGATCTATCCGGTCGAGATGAGCTACTCCTTCAAGCTCCTCCTCGAGGAACTGATCAGCCTCGGCGTGATCATGCGGCTCGAGCTCGAGGAGATGCGCTAAGGGGGGCCCACGATGTCGCAGGGACTTTCGAAGCGCATCAAGAGCCTCCAGTTCGCGTTCCTCTCCCCGGACGAGATCCGGAGGATGAGCGCGATCAAGATCATCACCGCCGACACCTACGACGACGACGGCTTTCCCATCGAGATGGGCCTCATGGACCTCCACCTCGGGGTGATCGAGCCGAACCTGCGCTGCCGCACGTGCGGGGGCCGTGTCAACGACTGCCCGGGGCATTTCGGGATCATCGAGCTCGCGATGCCGGTGATCCACGTCGGCTACGCCAAGGAGATCAAGCGCCTGCTCCAATCCACGTGCCGCGCATGCGGCCGGCGTCTCCCGGACGCACCCCCGACCCGCGGCGAAGCCTCCGCCGACAGCGAGGACGGCGCCCCGCGCGCTCGCGAGCCGAAGGAGGAACGCGCCTGTCCGTTCTGCCACGAGATCCAGCAGCGGATCCTTCTGGACAAGCCGACCACCTTCCGGGAGAACGGTCACAAGATCACTCCGAAGGAGGTCCGCGCCCGACTCGAACGCATCCCCGATGAGGACGTCCGCGAGCTCGGGCTCAACCCGAAGTTCGGCCGACCCGAGTGGATGGTGCTGACGGTCCTGCCGGTCCCGCCGGTCCAGGTCCGCCCGTCGATCACCCTGGAGAGCGGGGAGCGTAGCGAGGACGACCTGACCCACAAGCTCGTCGACGTGCTCCGGATCAACCAGCGCCTGCGCGAGAACCGCGACATGGGCGCCCCGCAGCTCGTCGTCGAGGATCTGTGGGAGCTCCTCCAGTACCATATCACGACGTACTTCGACAACCAGACGAGCGGGATCCCGCCCGCGCGTCACCGCTCGGGGCGACCGCTGAAGACCCTCGCCCAGCGCCTCAAGGGCAAGGACGGACGGTTCCGCTCGAACCTCTCGGGAAAGCGCGTCAACTTCTCCGCGCGCACGGTCATCAGCCCCGACCCGCTCCTGTCAATCAACGAGGTCGGGATCCCGCTCGAGGTCGCCCGCGGCCTGACGGTCCCGCTCGAGGTCACCGCCCACAACTCGGAGGTTGCCAAGGAGCTTGTGAAGCGCGGACCCAACCCGGCGCCGACCGCGGAGGGGCGCTACCGCTGCGGGGTCAACTACCTGGTGCGCGACGACGGGCAACGCATCAAGGTGATGGAGAAGAACGCCGACGCGTGCGCCGAGCTCGTGACGCCCGGTTGCATCGTGGAGCGCCAGCTCGTCGACGGCGACATCGTCCTGTTCAACCGGCAGCCGAGCCTGCACCGGATGAGCATGATGGCGCACTTCGTCCGGATCCTGCCGGACAAGACGTTCCGCTTCAACCTGTGCGATTGTCCGCCGTACAACGCCGACTTCGACGGCGACGAGATGAACCTGCACGTCCTCCAGAGCCAAGAGGCGCGGGCGGAGGCGAAGGTCCTGATGAAGGTGGAGGAGCACATCCTCTCCCCCCGCTACGGCGGCCCGATCATCGGGATGCTCCACGACCACATCACCGCGGCGTTCCTGCTCACGTACCGGAACCCGAGCTTCACGATGAGCGAGGTCGCCTACCTCCTCTCGAAGGTGAAGTACCCGACGCCCCCGCCGGCGGGGACCGACAAGGACGGTCACCCCTTCTGGACCGGCAAGCAACTGTTCAGCCTCACGTTGCCAAGCGACCTCACGATCGAGTTCCGCTCGAACATCTGGTCGAAGGGAGACGATCCTTCGCTCACGAGCAAGCAGGATTCGACCGTCGTGATCGAGAACGGGGTCCTCAAGGCCGGTACGATCGACAAGAAGGCGATCGCCTTCGAGAAGGGCGCGATCCTGGACGCCATCGCACGCAACTACGGGATGGCGCGGGCCCGTCAGTTCCTGGACGAGATGAGCCGCCTCGCGATCACCGCGATCGGCCTCAAGGGCCTCTCCACTGGCATCGACGACGAGGACGTGCCCGAGGGGGCGCAGAAGGAGATCGCGAAAGCGCTCGAGTCGGCGCGCGTGAAGGTGAACGAGCTCGTCACCCAGTACAAGAACGGGGAGCTCGAGCAGATGCCCGGGCGCTCGCTCGAGGAGACGCTCGAGGTCATGGTCCGCCGCGAGCTCGGAATGGCGCGCGACCAGGCCGGGGAGATCGCCGGTCGCTACCTCGGTCTGGAGAACCCCGCCGTGATCCTCGCGAAGTCCGGCGCGCGCGGCTCGATGCTCAACCTGACCCAGATGGCCGGCGCCGTGGGCCAGCAGTCGGTTCGCGGCGAGCGCCTCCTGCGCGGGTACTACGATCGCACGCTCCCGCACTTCCCCCGCGGCGACCTCGGAGCGGACGCGCGGGGCTTCGTGAGCTCGAACTACAAGCAAGGGCTCTCGCCGACGGAGTACTTCTTCCACTCGATGGGGGGCCGCGAGTCGCTCGTCGACACGGCCGTCCGGACGAGCCGGTCCGGCTACATGCAGCGCCGGTTGATTAACGCGCTCGAGGACCTGAAGGTCGTCGACGACGGGACCGTCCGCAACACCGCGGGCACCGTCATCGAGTACCAGTACGGCGAGGACGGGATCGACCCGACGCGCTCCTACCAGGGTCACCCGGTCGCGGTCGACGAGATCCTCGCGCGCGTGCTTGGGCGCCGGATCCGGGGCGCGGGCGGTGACGGCGGTGGCGCCGGCGGTGCGGGTCAGCCCCCGGTCACCGAGGAAGAGATGGACCTCCAGGCGGAGGCCCAGGCCGAAGAGGAGACCGAGGAAGAGGAGACCGAAGACCTCGGCACTCCCGAAGAGGGCGGCGAGTTCGGAGGGGAGTAATCGATGGCCGAGGAGAAGGGGAGCCGCGAGACGCTCGCGGCGCGGATCGAGGAGATCGCGAAGCAAGAGGGGGCCCGGTTCCCTCCGAGCCTGGTCGCCGAGCTCAAGGAAAAGATCTCGCGCATGCGGCTCAGTCCCACGGAGACGAGCCGGGCGGTCCGCACGGTCGCCGAGCGGTTCCGGAAGGCCGGGGTCGATCCCCACGAGTCCGTGGGGATCATCGCCGCTCAATCGATCGGCGAGCCGGGAACCCAGATGACGCTTCGAACGTTCCACTACGCCGGCGTCGCCGAGATGAACGTCACCCTCGGCCTGCCCCGGCTCATCGAGCTCGTCGATGCCCGCCGCGTTCCTTCGACGCCGATGATGACGGTCTACGTCGATCCGAAGCTGCGCAAGGACCGCGACGCCGTCCAGAAGATCGCGCTGCAGATCGAGGTCACGTCGGTTCCCGACGTGGCCTCGGTCGGTACGGTCGTCGAGGAGCTCAAGGTCGTCATCACTCCCCAGCCCGCGCTCCTGAAGGCACGCGGCATCGCGCGGGCCGACATCGAGCGCGCGCTGACCGAGGGGATCGACACGCGGTTGTTCGACCTGCGCCCGGGCTCCGGGTCGGGCGAGGGTCGCGCGTTCGAGATTCATCTCAAGGAGCACGCGGAACCTGCGACCAAGTCGAAGAAGGACGAACCGGTCGAGGAGATGCCGTTCCGCAAGCTCCTGCTCGCCAGCGAGGACGCGAAGGGGATCCAGATCCAGGGAGTCCCGGGGATCAAGCGCGCCCTCATCCGGCGCGAGAAGGACGAGTACGTCATCTATACCGAAGGGTCGAACCTGGAGAAGGTCCTTGACGTCCCCGGCGTCGATGGCGCCCGAACGACCACGAACTCCGTCTTCGAGATCTACCGCGTCTACGGCGTCGAGGCGGCGCGCGTCGCGCTGATCCATGAGGCGAACCGGACGCTCGCCGAGCAGGGCCTTGGCGTCGACATCCGACACCTGATGCTCGTCGCGGACGTCATGACCAACGAAGGCGACATCCGCGCGATCGGCCGGCACGGCATCTCGGGAAAGAAGTCGAGCGTGCTCGCGCGCGCCGCGTTCGAGATCACCGCCGCCCATCTATTGCACGCCGCGATCACCGGTGAGACGGACGAGCTCAATGGGGTCGCCGAGAACATCATCGTCGGCCAGCCGATCACGCTCGGGACCGGGGCCGTGAACCTCGTGTACCGCCCGAGCCATCCCGAGACGGTCGAGAAGGCGGGCGAGGAGGCGTCGTAGATGGATCTCGCGCACGCGCTCAAGGTCGCGCTCGAGACCGGAACGGTCCGCATCGGGCTCACGCAGACGGTCGAGGCTGCGGAAGCGAAGAAGGCGCGACTTCTGATCGTCGCGTCGAGCTGCCCGGATCCGCGCCTTTCCAAGGAGCGCGCGATCGGCAAGATCCCGATCTATCACTACGAGGGCACCGCGGTCGAGCTCGGGCAGTCGTGCGGCCGTCCGCACCCGATCAGCGCGTTGGCGATCATCGACCCGGGCTCCAGCGCCATCCTTTCGCTCGGGACATCGTAGGATTCCGTCGGACGGGGCCGGGAGTTCGCAAGCGAACGTGCCCGAGATCACGCTCGACACGGAGACCATCGGATACCTGCGCCTCTTCGAGGAGGCGACCGGGGCGCATGTGCGGGACTGCTTCCTCGCGGAGGACAAGCTCGTGTTCCTCATCGATCCCGCGGGGCTCGCAAAGGCGATCGGCCCGAGCGGGGTGCGGATCGAGCACCTGAAGGACCTCCTCAAGAAGGAGATCATGGTCGTCGCCTACTCGAACGATCCGGGAACGCTCGCGCTGAACATATTCTACGCCTACCACCCGAAGGAGGTCGACATCCGGATGAAGGGCAAGGCGCGTCACGCGACCGTCACGGTCGATCCGGCGTGGAAGGCGCGCGCGATCGGCAAGCAGGCCCGGAACCTCAAGATCGCCCGCGCGATCTTGGTGCGGCACACCGACCTCAAGAGCGTCAGCGTCGCGTAGGGCCCCGCACGGCTGCGATCGCAGGCACGACGGCCGCGGAGGGGCGAGGGTAGGTGCGGGAAGGATTGCAGCGGAATCCGGAGTGCGACCGCCGCTCGAACGGCCCAAAGACAGCCGACGGGAGGGGCGTTCTGCCTGTGTCGGCAGTCTCGGATCGTGGTGTCGTGCAGATCGCATCCGCTGGTCGGTCGTCTCTGTCGAGCTCATCGGCACCGCGGACCGCGCCCCCATGAGGGGAGGAGAGGCTCCCCGGAATCCGTAGCCAAGCAGAATCGCGCGCGGCGCGTTGGGAAAGACCGTCCGACGTGGGGGGGGCAACTTCGGAGATCTCTTGTGGGCCACGAAGAGGCGACTCTTCGTTCCATGAGATGGGGCCCGCTAACGAGCGGGACCTTCGGAGGAACGTTCGCCCCCCTCCCGAGGAATCACGAGGGGGGGCGCCGGAGCGGCCAACCGCCCGGTATTTCCTCACCGGGCATGCGCCGATCCTCGATGAGCGAGCGCGCGGTAGGCCACTTTCCCGGGTCGAGAGCGGACGGCCAGTCCGTGGGCGGCCCATCGACGTTCGATATGTGCTTGGGCACTGTCTCACGGTCTGGGATCTCGGGACGGCCGAGAGAAGCGCGGCACCCGACCAACAGTGATCGGGAGCGACAGCCGGGAGAACTCCCACCGGATTGTGTCCCAAGTCGGCTCGGTCCTAGGCTCGAAGCCCACGATCGGACGGCCCGCTCGCCGCCCCCGCAATCCGGGCTTGTTCGTCAGTCCGTCGAGCCAACATAGGACTAAAGCTCGGAGTCGATTTGGACGTACCGGGACCGCGAGGCATGCGCGAGTAGTCATGGTGGGCGAAGCTTCCACCGACGAGCTTCGTGCCTTGAGAGGAGAGAGCGACCGCGGGCGGCCGCGGCCCCTCTCCGAAAGCAATCCCGACCGGATTCCGGGTCGGTCCCAGCCGGCGCACGCCCGCGAGCCTTGGTACCGTTCTCCGTTCCTGAAGTTCGTGGCGATGCGAGCCGCCACGCTGCCGTTCCAACTGGTGCTCGTCCTTCTGCTTCTTTACTTCGCGCTCGACCTGCCCGGAGCGCTGGCCGTTGACCCCCATCTGAGCGCGCTCGGCTTCTTCCAAAGCTTCGCCCAGATGGTGACAAACATCTTCACCGGGAACTGGGGGATGGCACCGTCCCAATACACCACGGTTCTCGGCCCGGTCACCTACTTCCAGTTGTATGGAGAGTTCCTAGGGAACTCTATTCAGTTGGCCATCTTCGGACTCCTGATATCGGCGGCGATCGCGTACCCGCTCGGACTCTATCTCGGGTGGACCCGCCGGCCCGGGGTCGATGCCCCGGCGCGGATGGGCACCCTGACGGCCGCTCTTCTGCCCGTATTCCTCGTTGCCTGGCTCGTGATCATCGGTCTCTTCTTCGCATTCTTCAACACGTTCCAGGACATCGACGCCGGCGGGATCACGCCGAGCATCACCTGGGTCGTCATCGCCTACGACGGGCGGATACCTTCGTGGATCATCTACGGGCTGTTCACGCGGCCGACGGGCCTTCCGCTGATCGACGGGGCGTTGCACGGGGCCTGGACGTTTGAGCTGATCACGTTCGTCAAGACGCTGATCCAAGCGTCGGTCATCGCGCTCGCTTACGTCGCGATCTTCCTGCGCCAGGCGCGCAGCCTCGTGGTGGGGGCGGGAACGGAGCCCCACATCGTGGCCGCGCGCTCGCGCGGGCTCTCGGAGTCGACGCTATTGTGGCGCCACACGGGCCGTCGCGTGCTCCCGACGTTCATGCTGGTGTTCGCGTTAACGATCCCCGGATACTTCCTCGCCCAGTTCGCGGTCGAGACCGCCTTCAACGATTCGGGGATCGGCTACCTGACCTTCTTCGCCCTCACCACCCCGGCTCCGGTGATCATCCACGCGCTGAGAACCCTCGAGGGAGTGGTCTTCGTCCTCGCGGCGTTTGTGCTCGTGGCGGTCTTGGTCGCGGACATCGTCGCGAGGCGGCTGGACCCGCGGGAGAGTCGCGATTGATGACCGTATCCCCCGCGCGCGCGAGCTCTCCGAGCGGAGATTCCGACCTCCGCCGACGCCACGGACGCGGATGGCCGCGGTCCCACCCCTTCCCGATCGAGGTCTGGATCGGGGTGGGGCTCCTCGCGGCGTACGCGGTCGTGGGAGTATCGGCGATCGTGGTCTTCGGCAGTTCCCTATCGAGGGTCCCCACCACGCAGATGTGGGTCCCGCCCTACCCGGCTCCTCCGTCGCCCTCCTGGAGCCATCCGTTCGGCGTCCTCTCGGGCGTGGGGACGGGACTCTTCACGGCCATTTGGCGTGCGACCCCCTGGGACCTCGCCATCGTCTTCTCGATTCTCTCGATCGACGGCGCCCTCGCGCTGGTGCTGGGGTCGATCGCCGGCATGACTCCCCGGGGGTGGGTCGATCGGACGGTCACGTTCGTCTCCGATTCGATCGGTTCGGTCCCACCGGTGATGCTGCTCGTCGTGCTCCTGCTCGGCCTATCGGTCGTGGCCCGCACTACGGTGAATCTGCCGATCTTCGTGCTCCTCTTCGGCCTCCTCCTGTGGCCCCCCGCCGCACGAGGGGTACGGAGCCGCGCGCGGCGGGCCGCTCAGACCGAGTACGTGGAGGCATCGCGCGCCTCGGGAGCCCGGGAGTCTCGGATTCTCGTCCGACATGTATTCCCCGCTTCGATCGGGCCGGTGCTGGCCCAGATTCCGGTGGACGTCGCAGCGATCTTCCTGATGCTCTCGGCCTTCACGTGGATCGCAAACTGCGTGAATCCCGCCGACTTCTTCGCAACGACCGCGGCCTACCCGCTCCCTACCCTCCCCCCGATCACGCCGTTGCCGAGCGTCTACTTCCCCGAGTGGGGGAATCTCCTCGGTATCGGAATGTGCTGGGGCCTCAACACCACCGCGGGCCCGGATTTCTGGTGGATGTACACGTTCCCCCTGCTGGCCATCGTGGGCCTGGGAATCGCGCTGGCACTGCTCTGCGACGGGCTCGATCGGTGGCTGCGCGTCGCTGAGTGAAATCATCCGAGCCTCGGCTCGACGCGATCGCGCCGAGCCGACAGCGGATTCTGCTTTGGGGCCGCCTACCGACGCGCTCGCACCGGAGGGGCGCGGGATCCCGGCGCGTACTTGTCGGCGCGCTCCGCGCAGGAGGGATGCCCGATCCGTCCGGCGCTCGGAGACATCCACGGGACGCGAGCGCTGCGGCGAGCGCGGCGTCCTCCTACCCGGACGCGGGCCGGATCTGCGGGGGCGACGGTCGCGACGGCTATCTAGGTCACGGGAAATCGCGGGGCCGATGGTGACCCCACCGCCTCGGATCCGCATGGTCTTCTTCGACCTCGGTGGGACGCTCGTCGACGAACGGGACTACCTGGGATGGACGGATACGGCGCGTCGGCATTACCTCGAGTTCGAGCCTGACGAGCTCGCCCACGCCTTCCGCGACGTGGAAACCGAGTTCGACGGCGTGCTCTCCGACCACTTCGTCGAGTTCTGGCAGAAGGTGCTCTCGCGGGCCGCGCAGCGCGAGGTCAGCCTCGCGACGGTGACCCGGTTCACCGAGGACATCCACCGGTTGCACGCCCCGAACCGCCTGTTCTCCGACTCGCGCCGCTGCCTAGAGGAGTTGCGCGACGACGGTCGGAAGCTCGGGGTCATCTCGAACTCGAACTCCGAAGCGAGCGTCCGGCGGATCCTCGATCAGACCGGCATCCTCGAGCTCTTCGATACGGTAACGAGCTCAGGCACCGAGGGAGTGCGCAAACCCGACCCCGAGATCTTCCAGCGCGCCTTGGCGCGCGCGAAGGTCACCGGCCACGAAGCGTTCTACGTCGGAAACCTCCTCAAGACCGACGCGCTCGCCGCTCGCGCCGCAGGCATTCCGTCGGTGTGGCTCCACCGAGACGGAGTCGGGTTCAACGAGGATCCTCCCGAGGTCACTTCCCTGCTCGAGCTCCCGAACTGGATCCGACGCCTTGAGGGCGCCCCGGAGAAGTATCCCGCTCGCCGCCGTTAAATACCAAGCCCCTCTCGGTGGGCCAGGCGCGAGGCGCTCCCTCACGGGGGCGTGCGTGCTCGGCGTAGCCACGGCGAGCCGGGGATCCGTGATCCGGCCTCTTCCAAGGCAGCGCCATACGATGGCCCGATGGGGCGTGGAGCCCCGAGATCCCCTCCCTCGCAAGGGGGAGTGACCTCTCGGGACCGACAAGGAAGAGACGAGAAACGTACGCGA
>JAKAPG010000102.1 GCA_021823085.1 Thermoplasmata archaeon
GACGTTCTCGTCCCCGGCGAGTTCGGTGAATCGTTGTCGGAGCTCGATGAGCAGCTCCGAGTTGAGCGAGTTGAGCGCCTCGGGCCGGTCGAGGAGCACCCACGCCACGGGGCCGCGGTGCTCGACGAGGACCGAACGCAGCGGCCAGGTACGATCGCCCCGAGCCGCCCGGGCCCGCAGCTCCGCCGAAACGGGAAACGCATCTTCCTTCCAACCCTTCGCGTAGGCTTCCACGAGGCGCAGGCCCTCGGGAACTCCGATCGACGTGAGCTGGGCGAACGGACCCCACTTGCGGCGGAGGCCGATCGTGGCCCCGCGGTCGACGGCTTCGGGGGTCGCTACCCCTTCCTCGACGAGGCGCGTCGCGATCCCGATGGTAAGGCCCAGGAACCGGTCCCGGACGGCCGCCTTCTTCCCCGGTTCGACCGAGGTCGATGTCCAATCCCACGGCGTGCCGGCCCGGAACTGCCTTTCGAGGAGCGAACTGGGGGCGTAGGCCGGTCCGAACGCGGCGAAGAGGGAGCTCTCGGCATGGAACGCGATGGGAATCCCGGTCACGTTCATGAGCTCGAACGGTCCGAGCGTGGCGCCGAACAGCTCGCGCCCGACCTCCTCGATGGTCGCGAGGCTCGCGATGCCCTCCTCCGCGAGGCGGGCGGATTCGTTGAGATACGGGACGAAGAACCGGTTGACGGCGAACCCGGCCCGGTCGGCGGTGCGGATCGGGACCTTGCGCAACCCGAAGCCGAACCGTTCGAGCTCTCGGACGACCGACGGGTCGCTGCGCTCTCCCGCGATGACCTCGACGAGTCTGTTCACCGCGGCCGGAAAGAAGAAGTGGAGGCCGGCGAACCGCTCGGGCCCCGGGAACCCCTCGGCGAGCTTCGTGACCGAGAGCGAGGACGTGTTCGTCGCGACAATCGTCCCAGGGCCCACCAGCCCGGCGAGCTCTCGGAAGACGGCTCCCTTGACCGCCGCGTCCTCGAACACGGCCTCGATGACCAGCGCGGCGTCCCGAGCCGCTTCGGGGAGGCTCGTCGTGAACGAGATGCGCGCCAGCACTTCGTCGCGCTTCGCGGGCGTGAGCTTCTTCCGATCGATCGCTCCCTGGAGCGTCCGGGCGATCAGGGCCCGCCCCCGTTCGATCATCGGTTCGTCGACGTCCCGCACGCGGACCGTGAACCCGGCCTGGGCGCACGCCTGGGCGATCCCGCTGCCCATGTTGCCGGCCCCGATGATCGCGATGATGGCGGGCGCTCGGAGAGAAGGAGGTTCCATACGCTGTCACCCAGCCGTGACCGGCGACCGTGCAGGAAGGCGAGGATTCTTTAAAGAGCGCCATCGTCCCGGTTCGGGTTCTCCGTGTCCGACTCCTCGCCCGGGGGTCTCGCGGACGCCCTGCTCGGGGACGAGCGGGCGTTTGTGCTGAGCCTCGGCGGATTCACGATCGGCTTCGCGGGCGGGACGCTGCTCGTGCACGATCGCATTCCGGTGCCCCGGTTCAACTTCGCGACCGTCGAACGAGTCGGCGCGAACCGTCAGACCGGCTTCTTCGAGCGCGCGCTCGATCAGTACTTCCAGCGCGCGATCCGACCGACGTTCCGGGTCGCACGTCCGGTCCCTTTGCACATCGACCGGACCCTCCGCCAGCTCGGGTTCAGGGCGCAAGAGGAATCGCTCGACCTGCTCGCCGGTCGACGACTCGCGGCGAAGCCGGCCGGCTACGGCACGGGACGCCTCGCCGGTGACGAGGATGCACGGGAGTTGGCGCAACTCTGGGTCGGGGAACGGGAAGCCCCCGAGTTCGCGACCGCCCTCGACATCCTCCGCCATCATCCGAACCCCGGAGAGGCCCTCGTGCCGGTGGTAGTCGACGAGAACGGGGAGCGACTTGGTGCGGCGCTCGTCTATCGGCACGATGGCCGGGCGCTCTTCTTCGGCGTTTCGACCCAACCGTCGGCGCGCGGGAGGGGGGTGGCGACGGGACTCGTGCGCTATGCCATGCGTTCGAGGATCGGGGGCCACCGGGCGACGTACGGTCTCCTGTCCGATTCGGCCCGGCTCACGCGACGGCTCACGTCGCTCGGTCTGCGCCGGCTCCGGTCGATGACCGTCTACGAGCTCTGCCCGGACGCTGAGCTCTCGCTTCCGCCCGTTCCGGGGGCCGGGCCCCCCCACTGGAGGCCGCCCAGAGCCTGCGGATCCGACAACAACCAACCGATCCGTGCGCTGTCCTAAGCGCGACCCTCGGGGTTCGGTCTTCGAATCCCTTCGAGCTTCATCCGCTGCTCGAGGGAGGCGATCGAGCGGATCGTCGGGACCACCGTGTCCGCGTTGAGCGAGATCGAATCGATCCCCCGGCGGACGAGGAACTCCGCGAACTCGGGATAGACGCTCGGACCCTGGCCGCAGATCCCGACCGTCCGCTCTTCGGCGTGGGCACCCTCGATGAGGAGCTCGATCGCGCGCTGCACGGCAGGGTCCCGCTCGTCGAAGTAGCCCATCCGCCCAAGCGTCTCCGAGTCCCGGTCGGCGCCGAGCACCAGCTGAGTGAGATCGTTCGATCCGATGGAGAAACCATCGCAGAACTTCGAGAAGTCCCGGGCGAGCAGGACGGTGGAGGGCACCTCTGCCATCAGGTAGAGCTTGAAGTCGCGCGAGCGGCGAAGGCCCGCTTCGCGCAGCATGCCGGCGATCTCCTCGAGCTCCCAGGTGTTGCGGACGAACGGGAGCATCAGGTGGGCGTTCTTGAGGCCCCGCTCGGTGCGGATGCGATGGATCGCCTCGAGCTCGGCGAGGAACGCCGGGCGGAACGTAGGGGCGATGTACCGGGAGCAGCCCCGCCAGCCAATCATGGGGTTTTCTTCCGTCGGCTCGAACTGCGCGCCGCCGGGCATTCCGCGGTATTCGTTGGTCTTGAAGTCCGAGGTCCGGATGATCACCGGGCGCGGATGGAACGCCTGGCAGACCTGCGCGATGCCGTCGGCGAGGCGTCGAACGAGCTCCTCGCGCCTGCCCTCCTGCAGGAGCTTGAGGGGATGCTCGCGGACGTACGTCGTGAAGATGAACTCCGTGCGGAGCAGCCCGACGCCCGAGACCGGTAGCTGCGCGTACTCGGCCGCCTTCTCGGGGACCCCCACGTTCACGTAGATCTTCGTCGCGGTCACAGGGGCCGAATGCCCACCGCCGGCGGTTCCGAGAGGGCCCCCGGATCCGACGGACGCGACGGCCGCGAGCAGCGTCGTTCGCCGGCCGCGGTAGACAGCGCCGGTCTTCCCGTCGACCGTGACCTCGCTGCCGTCAGCGATCGTCTTGGTGGCGGTCCGGGTCCCCACGACGCACGGAACCCCCAACTCGCGCGAGACGATCGCCGCGTGACAGGTCATGCCGCCCTCGTCGGTGACGATCGCGGCTGCGTGCGCCATCGCCGGCACCATGTCCGGCGTCGTCATCGTCGTGACGAGAATCTCTCCGGGCCTCAGCTTCTCCATGTCCGAGGGCCCGGCGAGGACCCGGGCGACGCCGCTCGCTTGCCCGGGACTCGCTCCGAACCCTCGGAGGATGGCCCCTTCCTCGCCTTGCGCCGTCGGTGTCGCCGGCGCGCCTGCGCTGGACATCCCCGCAGAGGATGCGGGAGAAGTAGATGACGGTCTCGAAGCCGCGCTCGTGGGAATCGTCGTTACGGGGCGTGCCTGAACTATGTAGAGCCCGTGGCGGTCGCCGCACCATTCCACGTCCATCGGCCGGCGGTAGTGGGACTCGATCCGCCGTCCGAGAGACGCCAGGCTCCGGATTCGCTCGTCCGAGAGCTTCTGGGCGCGACGATCCTTCTCCGGCACGTCCTCCCGCTCGTTCCCCCCGCCGTCGGCGCGCACGATCCGGATGCGCTGTTCGCTGAGCTGCTTCTGGATGATCTCCTGAGTCGATCCGTCGATGACGTAGTGGTCGGGCGTCACCTCACCACCGACGATCGCTTCGCCGAGCCCCCAGCCGGCTTCGATGATCATCCGGTTCTCGCCCGTGTTGGGATCGCGCGTGAAAAGGATGCCGCTCACGGTCGAGTCGACCATCTTCTGCACGAGGACGGCGAGCGTCACTTCCGTGTGCTCGAACCCTTTGCGCGCCCGGTAGGCGAGTACCCTCGGGGTGAACACGCTGCTCCAGCACCGGCGGATCATGCGGAGGACCGCGTCCGTTCCGGTGACGTTGAGGTACGTCTCCTGGAGGCCCGCGAACGATGCGCCCTCGAGGTCCTCCGCGGTGGCGCTCGATCGGACCGCGGAGAAACGAACCGAGTTCGCCTTGGCATAGGATTCGTAGGCTCGAATGAGCTCCTGACGGAGTCCGGCCGGGAGCTCGGTCACTTCGAACGCGGCCCGGATTCGCTCCGACGCTCCCTCCCCGGTCTCGGGCTTCGCGGGATCGATCGTGCCGAGCGATTCGCGGATGACCTTGGCGAGCGATGGGATCGACGTGAACGCCCGGTACGCTTCGGTCGTGACGACGAACCCCGGAGGGATCGGCAGACCCTCTCGGACCAGTTCGCCGAGTTTGCTCGCCTTGCCTCCCACCAGGGGCCGATCGCTATCGGAGACGTCGGCGAGGTCCACGACGGTCTTCATGCGGCCACGGTACGTCTAAGCGTGTACGCCCGGAGTTCTGCCGTGGGCGAATAGGCGTGCACTTCCCGTTCCTCGACAATCGTCCAGTCGTCCGAGCCGCCAGCGCGCTCCACAACGTTCATCGCACGTGCCTCGATCTCCGAGCGTTCGACCACCTCGTAGTAATGGATCGAACCGCCGGAGCGGACGACACGTGCCACCGATGCTAGATACTTAATCCCTTGCAAGGGGAGATTGAGAATGGCCCGGTCCACCGGCTTCGCTCCCCTCAGGAACTGCTCGACATCCCCCTGAAGCACCTCCACGGGAACCTTCGGACGCAGCCGCGCGAGACTCCCCTTTAGGAGCTCCACCGCGACCGGGTTTCGGTCCACGGTTGTGACCCTTCCTGCGCGGCCGTCACGAGCGATGGTCAGAGCGAACGGGCCGACGCCGCAGCACAGGTCGTACACGGTCTCTCCTTCACGGACCGCGTGGGCGACACGGGCATGCTCTCGCGCCAGTCGGGGCGAGAAGTACGCGCGCTCCACATCCACGTCGATCTGGATCCCGTTCTCCCGGTGCAGCGTCCGCCAGCCTCCGGTCCCGGCAAGGGCTCGTAGGGACCGCCGACGATCCGCGCCGTGGACTCCCTCGTCGGCCCCCACAAGCCGGGCGCCCGGCACGAACGCGAGCAGCGCCCGACCGATCGCCGGCCCGTCCTCAACGAGCCCGTCGGGGACCCGAATCAGCACGATGTCCCCGACGACGTCGAAGGCTCGAGGAAGCAAGGCACGCCGTTCCGCAGATACGGCGACGAGGTCTTGGTAGCGGCGAGGACCCTCGTGGCCCTCTTGGACGGCGAACTCTTCGTCGGTCACCTTGCCGGAGATCGGGAGCGGCCCGTCCTCGACCGGGAGGACCAGTTCCTCGGCCTCCACCCGGATTCGAAGGTCGGTCCGTAGCGATCCCGCGTCGATCAGGGCACGGCGGGCTGCTTCGCCGTCGCTCCGAGGGACGCGAAGCGCGCGCGATCTCATGTGGGCGCCCGCGGGGAACGTTCCAGGAGCAAGGACATCACCTCGGAGCCCGGCCGTCGACCGAGGGAACCGCGAGCCGCCGCCCCTTCGCCAAACTTCTCGGGGGACGCTCGTTGCGGAGGGGAGACGCCGGCCCCGAACAGCAATAGCGGCACCGGATCGTCCGAATGCGAGCGCAGGATGGCCGGCGTAGCGTGGTCCGCCGTGACCACGATCCGAGTGCGACCGAGGTCGACTCCCGCGAGGAACGGCCCGAAGAACGAGCGATCGATCGCCTCGATGATCTCTCGTTTGCGCCCTACGTCGCCATCGTGGCCCGGCTCGTCCGGGCCCTTGAGGTGGACGTAAACGAAAGGATATTTCGAGAGGGTTTGGATGGACCGCACCGCGCGCTCGAGGTAGCCTGCGTCCCGGTCCGCTCCCATCGGACCTACATATTCGTCTGCCAGCCCGAGGAGTCGCGCGATCCCGCGCTCCACGGGCATCTCGGTGATGGCCGCGCC
>JAKAPG010000103.1 GCA_021823085.1 Thermoplasmata archaeon
TTCAAGCGCGCCCTCCTCGACGAGAGCATTCAGGTGCCGGCGGACGGTCGCGTGTCCCCGTCCGTCCACCCATCGCTCGGCCTCGCCGACTGTGAACCACCGCTCTTTGTCTTGCTTCGCGCGGGTCAGGAGCCGCTTTGCGGTCTCGTCCAGCCCCTTGGACAGGAGGTCTTTCCGGCCGAGTCGGCGGACGGCGGATTGGTAGCTACGCAGCACCGAGTCCGTGAAGAAGTCGACCAACTCGGTGTATTCGCCGCGGTAGTCGGTCCATGCGAGGAGATGGTAGTACCGTTCGAGATTCTCCATCAGCTCTGGCTCGATCATACAGAGATGGGCGTTAGGGAGCCCCTGCGTCTGGAGATAGTGGTGGAACAGCACGCGCCCAGTCCGACCGTTTCCGTCGGCGAAAGGATGGATGCTCTCGAACTCGTGGAAGAAGACCGTAGCTGCGACAACAGGGAAGTAGACCTCGGCGCGTTCGTTCCGCCATTTGAGCAGCGATGCGATCTCCTCCTCGATGTGCTCCGGCGGGGCTGTGATGCAGACCTCCTCGCCCTTGTCCGAAAGGATCACGCCTCGGAAGTCACGCCACTGGCCGGGTCGCGTATCCGCTGGCGCCCCGTCCAGGAGGAATTTGTGGAGCCCTTGGATTCCCGCGATGGTCCAGGTGACCTCCCATTCGTCGGGGTTCGCGTGGACTGCAAGGTGGTTGATAATCTCCTGTCGCGGCCAATCCGCCCGCTCGGGCGCGGCACGACCGGCTGCGGGGCGAAGCGACTCGCGGACGACTCGCCTGACCTCCTGAGCGGACAAGGGATTTCCCTCGATGCTCACCGAGCGGTGGATGTTTTCTGACCACGCCTCAACGAGTAAGTCGGCATAGTCACTCGCCTTGAGAATGAACCGATCCAGTTCCCCATCGAGCCGGCGCAGTTCGAGCGCCCGGTCGCCGAACCCATCCGGTTGCCGAATCCTCGGCTCGAATGGCACCTTACGGGTGTGGCGCACTGGTATTGGGTACTTGCAGTGCCCGTACTTTTCCACTGGCATTGCAGGTTCCCGAGGTCGTAATCGGCAAGCGCCTTATGAGCGTTTCCCCGATTGTGAACGTCGTTGGTCACAATAGCCATTGGGGTGCGAGGTATCGTTACCAATGCGAAACTTGAAATGAGATGCCCCGGCTCGGGCCGCGTGGCCTCCTCGGAGATTGGGGACCGAATCCGGGAAATAAACGATGAGGTCATCCCGAAAGTAGAGCATCTTTTCGCGCGGGCCGTGGAGGAGTTGGGCCTCGACAGTCGGAGCGAGATCCAGATTCGGGCGGATGTCGAAGGGGTTCTGCGAGAGATCATGGCCCGCGGACTTCAGCTACTTGACATGTACCAGGCGAAGGCCCAGCAGCAGTTCCTCAGGTCGCTGGCTGGCGATCCTAAGGACCTGGAAGCGGTCGCGGGCCGAATCCTTGCTGAGGCCCTCAAAGGCGGTGTCTCGTTTACGGAGCAGCTCACCAAGCTTATCTCCGAATCGTTGACACAGTTTCCTCCCCTCAACGACTTCATCACTTCAACCTCGAATATGCGCATGTCGCGCGCCGGCAGCATGTTCCACCGTGCCGTTCGTTACGTGCTTGGAAGATGCTCACTGGACTCCGAAGGTGGGGGCGCCGATATCGGCCGAGTGGACGTCGTGATCCCGGACAGAAAGACGCGCGAGTTACACCCCGAACGCACCGTCTTACTGGAACTCAAAGCCATGCACATCCGGGAGCGCGCCAAGAGCGCCAAAGCCGAGATGGAAGCATCGAAGGGTCCGGTCTGGGTGGTGACCCTCGACGACGAGTTCAAGGACAAGTCGCTCGCTGACCTGGAGAAGATCGGGCTGCGCGTTTATTGCCCCAAGGCGTCGGAACGGTTTCCCGGCCGGAAGGGGGCTCGGCCCCTCAACGACTTGATCCCTGACATCGAGGGCGTCGTGAGCGTATCCCGGCAGCGCCGCCTCTCCACGAGTTGATCACGATCCCGGGGGCAGCGACAGACTTAGGGGGACGGAAGTGTAGCTTTCTGGCGGGTCGGGTCCCGCGGCTGAACGCATCACTCAGGTCCCAAACTTTGAACGCCGCCCCTTCACCGCCCCCTCCTTCCTTGTCTTCCAGGAACTCGTCACCGTATGGGTCCTTGCGCCGGGTCGGCGCACCCTCACGCGTCTCTGGCGCTTCTCCCCCACCCCACCCCGACGGACCTACCACGCCTACCCCCGATTCTTCCGCGAGGGGAGATGGTCTCCCGACCATCTCTGGCGTTCTCTCGCCCTCCTCCTGGTCGCCTGCTTCGCGCCTCGGGGACCGATCCCCCTCACTCTCGACGACACCTTTCACCACAAGACCGGTCGTCGGGTCGACGGCGCGGGGATCTTCCGAGACGCCGTTCGGTCCACCCGAACGTGCACGGTCCATGCCTGGGGGCTGAACCTCGTAGTGCTCGCCCTCTACGTTCTCCCTCCTTGGGGCGAGGAACCGCCCTCGCTGCCCCTCCTCGTCCGCTTTCATCGCAAGAAGGGACCCACGCTCACCGACCTCGCCGAAGAAATGGTCCGCACCTTGGCCTCATGGTTTCCCACCCGGAGCTTCCGATTCACCGCCGACGGGGGATACGCCACGCTCTCCGGTCGGCATCTGCCGAGAGCCCCGGTGAACTCCCGGATGCGTCGGGATGCCGCTCTGTACGACCTTCCCCCGCCTCCGAGGAAGGGGCGGAGAGGACGTCCCCCGAAGAAGGGGCGGCGTCTCTCCACCCCCGAGGTCTTGGCGACCCGAACCCGGAACGGGTGGCGCCGGGTCTGCGTCGATCAGCGGGGTCGATGGGTGGAACGCGATCTGCTGACCCGGGTGGTGTTGTAGTGGTCCGTATCCGACGACCCCGTACGACTCATCACGGTGCGAGACCCGGGCCACGGTATCAATGGGCGGGTGAACGCCGCCCCTGATCTCTGACGGTCGTCAGGTTGCCCTCGTGCCTACAGTCCCCCTCCCTTCCTCGGGAAGCCTTTATGCTCCATCGTGCCTATAATGGGGGCGTGTCGCGGATCATCCCCAAGACCTTCCCCGGTAAGCGCGGACCCCGAACCTACTACTACGAGGTCGAGGATGTCTGGAACCCTCGGAAGAAGCAGTCCCGTCGGAAGGTCTTGCGCTATCTCGGCAAGTCCCCCATCCCTCCCATCGAGCCGATCCCCCTCCCCCCGGCCCATCTCGGGCTCCTCGCCACTTGCCTCGCCACGGGCTCCCTCTCCGCCCAGGATCTGTTCGACTTCGTCCAGCAGATGGGCATCGAGCTCCCCCGCGTTCCCCTCGAGGCCCTCGCCATCCGCTACGACTTCCAAAAAAAACACTCCGAACTGCGCCTCTACCCCTCGACCCCCTCCGACCGCCCCCCTTCCCGTGCGGAATGGCCCCGCACCTCGCCGACACCCACACCACGACGCTCCGTACGCTCGAGGGAACGGGAACCCTGACCCTTCCCACGTGGGAGTGCTCCGCCCGGCATCCGGGGGAACGCTACACCCCTCCGCTCCGTCCCTGGGTAGCGGCCGCCCAGCACACCCTCGGCTTGGATGTCACGGCCCTGGTGGGATTCCTTCGCTTCGGATTGAACTGGGAGGAGCGGGACATCGGTGTCTTCCTCCGAGGACACGACACTCCGATCTCCCAGGCCTCCGTCTCCCTGCACAGCACCGAGTTCCTCGTCCGCTGGCAGATGTTCAGCGAGGAGCGGCTGCTCCACCGCGCTCCCCAACTCCGCCCCTTCGTCCTCCAGATCGACGGGACCTGTGTCGAGGGAGGGCCCGTCACCTTCCGGGTCCGAGAGGCGAGGAGCGGGGTCACGCTGTATGCCCGTCAGATCGTCGCGGAGAGTCTCGAGGAGGTGGTCCCGGTGCTCGTGGCCTTCAAGGCACGTTTCGGGGACCCGGCGCTGATCGTCCGTGACGACAGTGCCACTCGGAAGGGAGCCTGCGACCGGGTCTTCCCGGGAGTGCCCCAGCAGGTGGACCACTTTCACTTCCTCACCAAGGCCGGGGAACGGTTGCTGAAGGAGGAGAACGAGCGGCTGAGGAGCGGGCTGCTGCTGGACGACGGGATGGCGAAGCTCGCCCAGTGGTCGCGGGGTCTTCCGACGGTGGCGCGAGGCCCGGAGGAGTGGGTCGCCGTGGTGGCCCGGCTGGCGGCGGAGGATGTGGAGGCAACTCGGTCGGCGGGGTCGAGCGTCCCGTTCCATCTGCCATACTACGAGGCATGGCGACAGATGCGGTGGCTCACGGAGGAGATCGAGGGGATCGTTCATGCCCGGGTCCGCTCGGCTTCGTGGGTGGACCTGGGTCCGCTGGGGGAGTTGAAGGCACGGCTGGAGAGGTTGCTGGCTCGGCCGATCGTCCGTGAGGCCGGGAATCGGCTGACGCGCCTGGTCTGGGCGTGGGAGGAGGTCCGACGGGCGATGCGGGTGGAGCGGGACCGTCGCAGTCGCGGGGACCTGGCGCCGATGATGGAGGCGGACGTGGCGGAGGTGAAGGCGACGGTGGCTCGGGTGGGCAGGACGATGAGGTCGATGGGAGGTCGGATCGAGGAGTTGGGGAGCCGAGTGGAGGCGAAGTTCGAGGAGCAGGAACCGTATCTGTGGGTGGTGGCGCGGGTGTCGGGACTGATGCGGAGCACGGTCGACCTGGAACGGGCCCATCGGGAGGATCGGACGTCGGTGCGACACCGGACGGGTCAACAGGACACGGGGAGGGAGATGGGGCTCCTCGGGTCGCTGCTGGCGTATTGGTCGAACGTGCGGAACGAGTGGTTCATCGAGGAGGTGCTGAACGGAGTGAACCTGCGGGAGGTGTTCGCGCGACAGGACGTCGAGGAAGTGCGACGGAGGCTGTCGGCGCTCCCTCGGGAGGGGAGGCGCCCGTGCGTCCCGATTGCCCCCCGGTGTCGGAGGGAGGCGTTGGAGAGGGCACTGACCATTCTGAAAGGCTCGGGCGACGTGACGGCCGAGCTCGGCGCGTGGGCTCAGGAAGAACGGGTACTATCTACACCCGCCGTTTGATACCGTGGGACCCGGGCGGGCGGGAGAAGACGGACTTCTTCTTCACCACCGACCCCTCGGCCGACCCGGGGGCGGTGGTGAGCCTCTACTTCGGACGGTGGTCGATCGAGGACTGTCTGAAGTTCGAGAAGCAGTTCGTGCGGGGGGAGGATCCACAGAGCTGAAAGGGGTGGGGTCCGGAGCGGGTGGCCCAGACGGCCTTCTGGTTGTACTCGGCGGTGTGGTGGTGGTACGTGCAGACGAAGGGAACGGAGCGCACCTGGAGGATCCTTCCATGGTATCGCCAGAAGAGCCCTCCTTCGTTCGCGGATGCGTTGGGAGCGCTTCCGCGGTAATCTCGGGCGCGCGGGGTTCTCCGAAGCGGGGTACGCCGAAGGATCACCGGGTTCCCGGAAAAATACTCTTCGGTCCATCGGCAATCGTCGTACACAGGCTTACCTCAGGCCGATTCGTGAAGGCTCACTACTGGCCGCGAAGCGTATGGCGGGAACCCACCAGGTCGGTCGACCAGAGACACAGTGGGGGTTTCCGACGAGCCGTATGGAGCTACTATGCCATGTCACGGAAGGTCGATGGATCCAATGGGGGGGGTCCCGGAGGCGAGGGCGGGGGTTCCCCGGGCTCGCCCCACCCCACGGCCTCCACGGTCGCGTTCGCCACGGATCGCTGCGACTTGGTCGCCTTGAGCTTCGCGTACATTAGCGCTTGATTGACCTCGGTTTCGTGTCTACGGGACCCATCGGTGGGTTCTACGAAGAGGCAGCCTTCTTCCTTGAGCACCCGGATGCGGAGACGGGTCGGATGTCCCGACGGGTTGTTCCGGAACCAGTCGAACATCCTCTGCTTGAGGTTGAAGAGGGCCCCGGACCATGCCCGTCCCGCCACACGTATCCGCCACCCATGGGCCGTCGAGGCACGGTGAGCGGCGTGAGTTCGTCGGGTCGTCGAGGGGTGTTG
>JAKAPG010000104.1 GCA_021823085.1 Thermoplasmata archaeon
GTCGAAGCGCCCCCGCCTGCGTAGAGCAGGCCGAGAACGAAGAGGTCGGCGTGCAGTTCGGTGAGGATCAGATACGGAAAACCAATGGTGAGAAGGCCGGCGGCCACTCCGCGGAGGACTCGACTGGCCAAGAGAAGCCCGAGCGCTCGACGGGCCGCGATGGGATTCTGCGCGACGGAGCTGGAGCCCGCGGGCCCCGGAACGGCGGTGCCGTGGTTCATGAAGGTCTCGCAGCGGCGACGCGACTTAGTTTTGTCACCCGCCTGCACGGCGCCGCGCCCGTCCCGGCCCTCGAGCGCATCCCGGTCGGGGACGTTCAAGGACCGCGGTTCGGAAAGCGAACCTCCGACTCCTGACGTAGGTCCGCGATGCGATGGGACGCGCGGACAACGCTCGTGAGCGGGCCCGATGCCGTGGTGCAAGGACGTCAAACGGCCGTCCGTTCACGCCCGGTGGCCGGCCCTCGAGCAGGCTTCCGAAAGGAAAGGGCCGAACGCGTCCGGCCCGGCCTCGTTCGAACGGTGGCGCCGACGAGGGCCGCCGGGCCGAGATGTTCGACGTGCACCGCGGATCCGCCTCGCTCCCGCCGGCCGATGTTCCCGCGATCTCGACGCGACGGTGCCGGCCCGGAGCGCATCACCCCGAATCCGGTCGGACTTCCTCGAGACAACGGCGAGGGGGTCTCGGGAGGGAAGCTTCCGATGGCCCCGAAGGCAAAGTGCGACTCGAGGGACTCCTTCCGTAGCCCGTTGGTTCGCGATAGGGCTTCGCTCGGACAGGACAATGTACGATATCTACGCCGTCTTCAACAACGCCCCGCGGAAGGTCGACGGCGGCCGTCGGCCATCCTCCACTTGCGATAGTGGCGCGCGACCCGAACGCGATTACCACACCCTGTGGAGGAACACCACAACTGTTGCCGCGTCCGAGACAAGAGGAGGTGGACGCATTCCGGAGCCGCGCACATCCGGAGCCGGCCCACATCAGGGCTCGAGAGCAACCTCACGAGCGACCGAGCCAGCCGGCCCGCGACCTGATCGGCGACGCTCGCGTTTCGCACCCGAACGGCTTCGCTCCAACGTCCTCGATGCCACTCCAGGCGGTAGGATTCGACCGCCCTTCGCCATGCTCTGTTGATCTCCCTCAGCGCATGGGCGGGCGGGGTCGTGCTGAGGATGGCGGAGCCCAGCAGCGACCGAACGCTGGCTCGGAACCTTCGCAATCGACGGGCGTCCACGGCCGAGACCCGGCCACGAATCTGCGGGCCGTGGACGCGAATCCACCGACGCGCCTCGGCCTCCGAGGCGAGGGCATCGCCCACTCGACATGCGGGACACGCAATGCTGTTCGCGAAATCGACGGGCGAGATGGATCCCGGATCTCCGATTCCGGCTCGCGACGCGGATCGAGTCATAGATAGACGAGATCCCCTACGGCCCCCGATTCTCGAAGGGGTTATATCTGTAGACGGGGCCCTTAAGTATCCCTAATGGACTTGCGCGGCAAGAGAGCATTATGGCGCAAGTGAAGGACCCGATCTGCGGTATGACGGTGGATTCGGAGCGAACGGCGTTTAAGGGGTCGTACGACGGCCAAATGGTCTACTTCTGTTCGGCGAGTTGCCAGAAGCGGTACGCTGCCACCCACAAGTCAGCTTAGGCACCCGCCTTTCTCCCCTTCGTGAGATGGCGCTCGAACGCGCCCCGCGGGCCGGCGGGTAGACCCTCCCGGAGCCCATCGTCCGATGCCGACCGACCCTGTCTGCGGGATGTTCGTGGACGAGCGGACCGCGGAGCTCACTCTCGCTCGCGAGAACCGGACCTACTACTTCTGTTCCACGACCTGCCTGCGAGAGTTCTCAGCGCCGGAGCATCAGCTCGCTCGACTGAGGCGGCAGTTGGCCGTGGGCTGGCCGCTATCGATCGTCATCCTCGTGCTTTCGTACATTTACTCCCCCCCGGGGTGGCCCTGGGCCGCCTTTGCGCTCGCAGCGGTCGTACAATTCTACCCCGGCCTTCAGTTCTACCACGGCACCTACGATGCGATCCGCAATCGTGTGTGGAACATGGACGTGTTGATCGCCGTCGGGACGACGATGGCCTTCGCGTACAGCGCGACCGCGCTCCTCTTGCCCTCCCGCCTTCCTCCGGCCTACTACTTCGATGCGTCCTCGCTGATCGTCACCCTGATTCTGACCGGCAACTACCTGGAGCACCTCACGCGCGAGAAGGCGCGAGGTTCGCTGCGGAAGTTGAAGGAACAGCTGCCGACCACCGCCCTGGTTCTTCGAGACGACCGGGAGGTGGAGGTGCCCGTCTCGGAGGTGCGGGTCCAGGAGCGGGTTCGGATTCGTCCGGGAGCCCGCTTCCCGACCGACGGAGTGATCGTTGACGGGCGCTCCACGGTGAATGAGGCGATCCTGACCGGGGAGAGCCTCCCCTCGGACAAGAAGCCGGGGGATCCCGTCATCGCCGGAGCCATCAACGGCGAGGGCCCGCTGACGGTGGAGACGACGAAGGTAGGCTCCGATACGCTTCTGGCCCAGATCGGCCAACTCGTCGCCGAAGCCGAGACGAGCCGCGTCCCGCTCCAACAGCTCGCCGATCGCATCGCCGCTCGCTTCGTCCCGTTCGTGATCGGGCTCGCGGCCGTCGCCTCCCTCGGGTGGTTCCTCCTGGGCGGTGCCGGTTTCACGATCGCGCTGCTCGTCTTCGTCTCGGTGGTCATCATCGCCTGCCCGTGCGCCTTCGGGATCGCAACCCCGGCGGCCATCGTGGTCGGTACCGGTCGGGCCGCGGAGGAAGGGATTCTCTTCAAGGGGCGCGACTCCCTCGAGCGCGCCAGTCGCATCGACGTCGTACTCTCCGACAAGACCGGGACGTTGACTCGGGGAGAGCCGAGCCTCACCGACCTCTTGCCCGCGCCCGGGGTGACGCCGGCGAGGCTGCTGAGTTTCGCCGCGGGCCTCGAGCGGGAGTCGGAGCATCCGCTGGCTCGAGCGGTTCGCGAGCGCGCGCGCCAGGAGAAGGTCGCACAACTCGTGTTCCAAGACGTGACCGTCGAGGCGGGCCGAGGGATCCGGGGCGCGCTTGACGGCCGTCCGTTCTCCGTCCTCAACGGGTCGGCGGCCCGGGAGGAGGGGGTCGATCTCGCTTCGTTGGTGGAGGAGACCCGACGGCTGGAGGCGGAGGGAAAGACATGGTCCCTGGTGCTCGAGGGCGACCGCCTCGTCGGTCTGCTCGCCTTCTCGGACGAGGTCGCCCCCGGGGTCGCGGAGGCGATCTCGGCCCTCGGTCGCGATGGGATCTCGGTCGTCATGGTCACCGGCGACCACGAAGCCGCCGCACGCCGCGTCGCCCAGCAGGTCGGGATCCGGGAAGTCCACGCCGCCATGACCCCACAGGGGAAGCTCGCTCTCATCCAACAGCTCCGGGACCGGGGGAAGCACGTCGGGTACGTCGGTGACGGGATCAACGACGCCCCGGCGCTCGCCGCCGCGGACCTCGGGATCGCGATCGGCACCGGAACGGACGTCGCTCAGGAGACAGGGGGAGTGATCCTCGTCCGATCCGACTTCCGTGGGGTCGCACTGGCTCTGCGCACCGGCAGACGGACCGTGAACAAGATCCGCGGCAACCTGACGTGGGCGGTCGGGTACAACGCGGTACTGCTGCCGGTGGCCGCCGGTGCCCTCGTCCCGTTGTTCGGGTTGGGAGTCTACAACTTCCTGCCTATGGTGGGGGCGCTCGCGATGGCGCTCTCCTCCACCTCGGTCGTTCTGAACTCTCTCTCGCTGCGCTGGGTCTCCCTTCACTAGGGCTCGTTGATCGGTCGGTCCCCCATCGATACTCTCTATGGGAGGCCGGATTCCCACAAGCGGGCGGAACGAGCGCGGACGCGCGCGGTCGGTGGGCGTAGCGGCCGCCCGTCGTGAACCGGGAAAGAAAAGGGGGCAGCTCCGTGCCAGATCCCAGAATCCCGAGCCGACGTCGCCGAGAACGACGTGGAGGAGGGGGCCTCCCCGGCTGGTTCGCGGTGTCGATGCCGAGGCCCTAAGGCCCCGCCTTCAGGTTCTCGAGGATCTTCTGGTACTCCTCCAAGGAGATTTCGCTCCGGGCGTATCGGAGCCCAGCCACGGTCCGAGGATCGATGGGGCCAACGGGAGTTGCCGGCGGTTCGGCCAATCCGATGAGCCAGACGAGCAGAAGGACGAAGAGGAGGACAACCACCCCCATGACGATGGGGCCGATCCACCACCACCCGTTCGCTCCATACATCCAACCTCCCGTCCAACCGTGAGCTCCCGCGTAGGCGCCGACCGCTATCATCGCTAGGGTGCCGATGAGGAGGGCTGCCAGGAGGACGACTCCGAGGATGAAAAACGGTCCCCGAGAACGGATGTCACGCATACTCAGCACGTCCCTCTCGATCCCCGTCTGGATCCCCGATGCTCCCGGCCGTCCATAAGCCCACGGTGAACCGGCGTTGACTCTCGGAGCACGGGGCACGAACCTCGGCTCTGCTTCGCCAATCCGTGGACCTAACCCGACTGCTTCGATCCCTTTCGAGGCGTATCCCACCCCGTTGGCCCGATGGGGCCAACCCACCTCATTGCCTGTCGGCTCGATTCCGCCAAAGACTAATCCGACCGGACGCTCGTCTCCCTCTCGCTCGTGGCGCGCTGTCTCCCCCTCAGCAACCTTCGAACGGGGCGATCTCTCCCTCGCGCGTAGTACACCCGAGAGGGGGCGGAGAGGTTCGCAATGGTCTCGACCCTTCAGTTTCTCATCGATCTCTTCGTCCTGCTGGCGGCCGCCGTGGGGGCCGGGGAACTCGCGGCCCACTTCGGCCAGCCCCCACTCGCCGGCCAGCTCCTGGTCGGCGTCCTCCTGGGGCCAACGCTCATCGGGCCCTACATTGGCCTCCGTTCGTTTCCTTCCGAGCTCGTGGGGCTCCAGGTTCTCGCCACGGTCTTCGTCCTGTTCCTCGCCGGCCTCGAACTGAGCCCCGAGCAGATCTTCCGGATGCCTCCCCGGGACATGGCAATGGGCGTCGCGGTGTTCACTATCCCGTTCCTCGCGGCGATCCTCGGCGCGTTCGAGCTCCTTCCCGGGCTCGCGTTCACTACGGTCCTGTTCGTCGCCCTGACCCTCTCCATCACCGCGCTGCCCGTCATGGGGATCATGCTCTCCGAGTTCGATCTCACCGGCAAACCCCTCGGACGGATGCTCATGAACGCGGCGGTGATCAACGAGTTCGCGGCGGTCACCATCTTCGCCGTCCTCCTGCACACCGGATCGGGTTCGGGGTGGACCGGGGTAGGAGAGGCCCTGGGCACCGTGGCCCTCTTCTTGGGCCTGATGATCGGGATCCACTTCCTGCTCCAGTTCCTCCGCGCCCGGCGCAAGTGGGCCCCCATCGTTCGGTGGTTCCGGGACACGTGGCTCTCGAAGCAGGGCGGGTTCGCGCTGCTGATGGTCCTCCTCCTCGCCTCGACGCTGCTTTCCGAGGCGATTGGGCTGACCTACGTTCTCGGGGCGTTCTACGCCGGTCTGCTCGTGACCCGTCAAAGTGTGGGTCGCGATGCCCACGAGTCGTTCAGCGAGATTTTCAGCGTGATCAGTTGGGGGTTCTTTGTCCCTCTGTTCTTCGTCTTCGTCGGGGTCCAGATGAATCTCACCCTCCTCTCCGCCCTACCTGCGATCGGGCTCTTTCTTGCGCTGCTCGCCATCGCCTCCGGCTCGAAGATCGGGATCGGCTACCTCGCGGCCCGCGTGGACCGGTGGCGGGAGTCCGATGCACTCGCCACCGGCTTCCTGCTCAACAGCCGGGGCGGGGTGCAGCTCGCCATGGCCGTCATCCTCCTGGAGTCGAACCTGATCGGAGAGACGCTGTTCACCATCATCGCGGGCATTGGACTGGTGACCTCGATCATCGCCCCGATCGGTGCGGTGTGGGCGTGGCGCTGGGGAACGAGGTCCCGAGCGAAC
>JAKAPG010000105.1:0-1821 GCA_021823085.1 Thermoplasmata archaeon
GCGACCAGTGGCCCGGAGGGGGCCCTGGGCCGGGCGGGTGTCTCCACGGGAGGCTCCTCTGAGCCTCCGCCCGACCCGCACGGACCATATCTCCCCACGCCCGAGGACGAGGCGGCCGCCGCCCGAGAGCGTATCGACCTTCACGTGGAGCGGCTCGTGCCGAACCTCACCGTCCACGAGAAGATCGTCTACCGCACGGCGACGAGCGAGGACAACAACGGCCGGATCGCCCTGTTGATCGCCGTCGACTTTCTCACGGAACGGAAGAGCGTCAACGAGGTCTGCAAGGAGTTCCGCGAGCGCGGCTGGGGCGAGTGGAAAGGGGGATCCGGCTGGAACAACATGGATCGCCTCCTCCAGAAGTTCGCGGCCGACGGCTTTCTCCGGAACGTCGACAAGGGCTACGTCCTCGTTGCCGACGCGAAGGAGCGGATCCGGGTCGTCCGGGAGGGCGGAGATGCCTGACGGGAGCTATGCGCACGCCTGCCCTCAGTACCACGCGCCGCTCGACCACCGACCCGCGCCTTGCGTGATTTGTGGCCTTACGAGGGCACATGTCGCCGGGATCGGTGCGCACCTGACCCGGGACCATCACCTCCGCCCGGGGGGCCGGGCGGCCGCACTCGCCCTGGACTATTCGAGGGCAGTAGTCCGCGGCTGGCCCTCGGACGTTCCCCGTGCTCGCTTCGATGCGTTGTCGACCCCCATCGCGGGAGGCAGTGGTGTCACCTGATGGCAATTCCAATTCGCCCGAACCGGCGGTCTTCTCAGTGAGCGCGGTAGCGATCGCCGTCGCGGATGATCAGTCCTCTTTCGATCATCCCATCGAGGAACGCCCGGAACCCCTTCAGATCGTAGGAGGGTGTCCGAGCGCCGACTCCAAGGTCAACGAAGAGCCCTCCCCCAGAAACACCACTCCCGCCCTTCTTGGCGAGATATTCGATGACCGAGTTCTGGAGATCCTGGTCGCTGACCACGAGCTGAAGACAGGGTATCTTCGTATATCAACACCGGTCCCTTCGACGTGGCATCCCCATCGCGATGAAAGCGGGACGTCGAGCAGTCCGAACGAAACGCAAGAGCATGGTTTGCGAGGGCAGCCGCCGGAGGCGGGGCCCGCTGCTCTGAGCTACATCGACGTCCGGTCCAACGGGGGCGCTTCGATGCCTGACAGAGGCCCACGACGGGAGGCTGCATTGTCCCCTAATGGTGGTCTCACGGACGAGAGGATCCGATGACCGAATGGTTCCTCCGGGCTCGTTTCGGAAGTCAGCCAACAGCGGTGCCCCGGTGTCCGAGGTGCGGAGAGGGCGAGGTCAGAGTCCACGCCGAGATACCGGTCGGCTTTGCCACGTCCCCGCCGGGCGCCCCGGTGGCAGCGCGGGTCAGACGCACCCGGACGATGAAATGCGGATTGTGGCGGGTTCTCGATCCCGGAGCTCCGGAGGCGGTCCGATGAAGGAGCGCGGAAGCTGCGCGAACGCCCGGGCCCGTCGCTGGCTGGCCCTCGCCCTGTGGCCCTTCCCGAACCTCCGGACGTGGGCCGCGTTCGCGATCGGAGTCGTGACAGGAGAGTTCGTCATCGTCCTTCTCGTTGCGGCGGGGTGGATGGTGATCCGGCCGTGACGCGATCAGTGTTCTCTCCCTGGAGCAGGTTCGTGGGCGTAGTCGAGGAGATCGAGGACCGGGGATGGGGCGAGCCCAGCGCCGAGGCGCTTCAAGCTGGGCTCGTCGGGGCCGTCCTCTATCCGGGGACGATCCACGAGCTCTCAGCAGCGGAGTCGGAGGCGTGCGCCCGGGACGCCGCCGTGGGGCCCAGCG
>JAKAPG010000105.1:1831-5980 GCA_021823085.1 Thermoplasmata archaeon
CAGCGCGTGATCGGCGTCGCCCTCTACCTCCGCGTCTCGACCGAGGACCAGGACCTCGCGGGCCAGGAACGCGAGCTCCGTGCATACGCCGAGTCGAGAGGCTGGAGCGTCACAGCGGTCTTCGCCGAGAAGGCGTCCGCATCCGGGAGGATCGAGCGCGAGGCGTGGGAGGAGCTCCAGAGGGAGGCATGCTTTCCGACGACTCGGCGGTTCGATCGCGTGCTCGTCTGGGCGCTCGATCGCTGGAGCCGGGAGCCGAGCTTCGTGCGTGCGGTCGGGTCGATCGAGCGGCTCGAGATCCTCGGGATCCGCTGGCACTCCCTAAAGGAGCCTCAGCTGGATTCGGGGGAGGACGCGTCACCTAACCTGGCTCGCGACCTCCTGCGGGGGATTCTGCCCACGATCGCCGCGTTCGAGAGCCGGCGCCGGTCCGAGCGAACTCGGCTCGCCATGCAGCAGATCAAGTCGGGAAGGCGGCGCACTCGGACGGGGCGCCCTCCGGGACGTCCGCGCAAGGTGCAGCCGCAGCACGAACGGAGGATCCTGGAGCTCCGCGACACGCTCAAGCCGAACGGGCAGAGGCGGAAGTGGTCGGAGATCGCGCTGAGCGTCCAGCTTCCGGCTGGAACATGCCGGAAGGTCTACGCTGCCCTCCGGAGCAAAAAGCCCCGTGTGGAAAAAGGTCAGGACGGGTTTCTGCCGCTCGGGGGCGGGGAATAGGAGGCCGGCAGGTCCGCCCCCCGGGAATCAAGGGACCCGTTCCGAGCAGCCTTCCGTCGCCGCGACCCTTATTGCCCGGGTCCCGCTTCTGAGCCCGCCGCGTGAAGCGCCGTCCGGGCCAGAAGCACCGGCGCGCCTCGGGACGGCGAGTCGGCCGCCCGGATCCTGTCCGGCAAAGAGTCGCCGCGCGACGCCGGCGGGCAACCACCTGGACGCTCCTCGAGCGGATCGGGACGTCGATCGACCAGAACGGATCCGTCGACCCCACTGCGGTGGCCGAGGCGGTCCGGCGCGTCAACGGCCTCCTTGGTCCGAGGCTTCCGCTTTGGGTTCGGATGGGAGATCTCGGCAGGCTCCCCGGGCGGGCTCGGGAGGGCTCGCCGGCCTCCATCGCCGAGATCCGGTGGTTCGTCCGCCGGAGTCTATACGCATTAAGACGTATACGTGAGTAGTCGAACCGAGGAACGGCAACTGACGACCTCGGTTCCGCGCGTTTCATATACCCCCTCCCAGCAAGCACGTCGGCGGGCCGAAAGGGCCCTCGGAGGAAAGAAGCGAATGAACGTCTTTGGCGAGAAGAAGCGGAGCTGGAGAAAGGGACGGAAGCGCGGGGTGTCGCCCATCATCGCGACGATCTTGCTGGTCGCGATCACGGTCGTGCTGGCCGCGGTGCTGTACGTGCTGATCTCCGGCTTGACGACGGGACCGGGCAACGCGCCGCTCGGGAGCCACTTCGGGTGGGGGTCACCGACCAACCAGTCGGGTATCACGGGCTGCGCCTCGGCCAAGTTCTGCTACCAGATTGACATCGCATCGGTGTCGTCAGTCAGCATGAGCGAAATCACTCTTGGGCTGCACAGCGCTACCGGGGCCTCGATCGCCCTGCCGAGCGGCGGGACCACGGCCATCACCCTCAACAGCACCCAGGGCGCGCTGCTCGCGACCTACAACCCGACTACGAATTCGTGGACCGCGTCGGGCACATTCAACGGTGCGCTGTCCGCGGGGATGTCGATTCGCATTTCCGGTTCCGGCACGGGTCTTCTCGGGGACTCTCTGGTGGCAATCGGCAGTGGGTCCTACTCCGGCACAGTAGTCTCGAGCGCCTTCCCGTAGAGCGCAGACCGCGCCCGGCCCAACCCCTTCCTCAATCTTTCTTAGTCGGGCCCCCGTGGGCCGCCCAGATGTGGGTCTCGAGGTTGTGGACGTTGTCGAAGACCCGCTCGCACCTTGCGCACTTCGTGGAGGGGCCCTCCCCCCCGCCCCCGGTGGAGGGCTCGGCTCGGTCCGGTCCGGTGAGACTGGTATCATCTGGTGTTTTGCTCTGCGGCGGCGGTCGGCGGCCGCCCCCCTTCGGCCCCTCAGCGAAGTACGCCCGGTTCCGTTCGATCGCGAGATCCATGTAGCGTTCGAAGAATGGGTCGCGGTCGAGCGATCGAAAGCCGATCTCCGAGATTCGCGCCCGGTCGTACGGGTAGTACCGCTGGCTCTTCTTGAGATTCGGCCCACGCCAGGAACGGCGGACCTCGGCGACCCCGGGGCGCCGGATGAACAGCCAGTACGGGGCCAGGCGGTTCAAGATCAGCGAATCGAACATCTCCTTCTGGGCGGCGATGAGGATCGTTCCGATCCGGTTCTTCCGCTGGGTGAACAGGAGCGAGATGATGTACTGGAGCTCCTCGTCGCGGCGTCCCCCGCGGGAGAGCAGGCCCCGGGGCTCGTCGACCTGGACCATCGAGAATCGGTCGCGGGGCAGCGACGTATAGATCGGGCCGAGCTCGTGGCCGGCGAACGCGAAGCGATTGAGACCGAACCCCGGGTCCAGCCGCCGGCTGATCTGGATTCCCAGAGTCGATTTCCCCATGCCGGTCTCGGCGGCGTCGATGATCACGACTACCGGCTTCTGGTGATCGCGCCGCTCCTCGAGCAGATGGATGAACCGTTCGAAGTTCTCCCGGCGCGTCGCTTGGGATTCGGCCCCGCTGCCGTACAGGAGGCCGAACGCCGACTCCTCAGTCGTCGTCGTCACTGCGCCTCACCGTGCCCATCCGAGCCGCCGGCGAGCGTCGTACGAGCTCCTGGACGGAGGTGTCCACCCCGGACCCCGCCACGTCCGAGATCAGCTGGCGACGGCAGCGCTCCCCGATCTCGTCCGGCCGGATCAGGAGCTCGCGCTCGTGGGCGATCGACAGCCGGTGGCGGATGTCGTCGCGCCGCTGCCCCTCTTCCTCGGTTGCCGGGGGCGCGGCCCACAGCGACTCGATATCGAGCTTGACCGGTCCCATCAGGAAGAGCTCGGCGTTGGCGTGGCCGGCGACCCGGGCCCGGGTGCCGAGCTCATTGACCAGGTTCACGAGCTCGCCGAGACTCTCGCGATACGACCCCACGGCAGTCCGGTCCCCGAGACCGTTCCGAAGGACCGGCGTCGCCACGTTCAGCGCGAACCGGCCCTTGAGCGTCCCGCGGAGCCGGGCGTTCTCCTTCGCGAGGTTCACGTTGTCCCGGGTCAGGTCGTCGATCCGCCGCTGGGCGAACCGCATCGCTCGGATCGCGACCTTGTAGTGGGTGGCGCGGACGGCGACGTACTGGCGCCCGAGGTACGCCCGGAGCTCTGGGTGCGCGGTCGGGTCCGGGCATGCGCAGAGGTGGGCCCGGCGTGCGTTACCCTTGGGTGGCTCGCTCTTCGGCACTTTGCGATGCCTCCCGGGCCTTCTTCCGCAGCTCGACCGCCCGCCGGATCTCGTCGCGACTGCGCGGGCGGTCCTGGCGGTTCCGCGCTTCCTCGTTCCAGGTCCGCTCTTCGGCCATCCGCTCGAGCGCGAGATGATCCATCGATCCGCGCAGCTCGGCGTTCTCGACGCGGATGATCTCGTGATCGTGCTCGGCGACCTCGGCGCTGCGGACTGCGGCCAGCTCCTCGGCGACGGGGCGCTTCGGCGGGAAGGTCCCCTCGAGATAGCCCCGGACGAGCGCGAAGTGGCCCCGCGTCTTCGTGACCGACCTCGAGCCATCGGCAGCGATCGCCTCGGTCCGCGTCCCGTGAATCCACGCGAGGTGGTGCGGCGGACGCTTCAACCCGCGGCGCGCGTCGAACCAAGCGGACGCCGTCACCTCGGCGCGGTGATAGGGACCGAGCGGATTCGTCACCGGAACGAGGCGTGGCTGGATCCGTGCGGTCGCGCCGAGCATCTTGAGCTCGTATCCGATCACTTCAGGGAGACCGAGCCAGTGCGACCACAGCGCCTCGCGCCAGGTCATCGGAGCACAGCGCAGGCCTCCCTGGGTCCGGACGATCGGAACGATCGCCTTCGGGTTCTGGGCCTCGTCGAGAGTGATCGGTGTGATCCCCTCGAGCTCAGCCATCTCGAATCCACGGGTGAACAGCCGCGGCAAGTAGGGGAACGCCGCGACGACCATCGGGACCGGCAG